>NZ_JAFCMA010000021.1:0-70000 GCF_018130125.1 Bradyrhizobium sp. AUGA SZCCT0177
GATCACGGCATAAGCCGTAAAGCCATTGCGCAGGGAAGGCCGGGTGTTCTCCGCTGCCCTGTATGCTCGTGTGCAGCATTTCCTGTGCTAACCGCACACGAGACCGCGGGTGCAGCGCGCACCCGGTCTTCCCTGCGCCCTCTGTCTTCGAGGGCAAGGAACTTCTGGCAAAGCTCGGGCGTCGCAGGCCGCGAGATCGCGAAGGTGTGTTCAGTGCAGCAACAACAATGCTGTCGTCCCGGCCTTGAGCCGGGACCCATACGCCGCGGCCCATCGATTAGAGCGCTGGCGTTAGAGACCTTCTGCAAACCAACAGCCGCCGCGGCGTATGGGTCCCGGCGTTCGCCGGGACGACGAGTGGTGGTGATGAGACAGTGTGCCCGCTCACCCCTTCTTCCGCATCGCCTCCGGCGTATCGGGCTGCATCGATGGATGCGCGCTTGCAAATTCCGGCAGTGCCATCGCGGTCTCGAAGATGCGCTTCGCGGCCGGATAGGGCGCAAGGTCGATCTGCTGATTGACCGCGGCGGTGACGTGGGTGACCAGGCAGATGTCGGCCATGCCAGGCGCATCGCCGTGGCAGAAGCGCCCCGTGTCCTTGTGGCCGGCGAGATGGCCTTCCAGCGCCGCCAGCGTCTCGACCGTCCAGTGCCGCCGCCATGCCGCCTGCTGGGTGTCGCGCAAGTTCAGTTCGTGATCGAGATAGCGGCGTACCCGCGGCGTCAGCAGCGGATGGCCTTCGCAGGCGACCATTTGCGCCAGCCCGCGCACCCGGGCGCGGCCGCGCGGATCGGATGGCAGCAGCGGCGGGGCGGGGTGGGTCTCCTCGAGATATTCGAGGATCGCGAGCGACTGGAACAGCACGGTGCCGTCATCCAGCACCAGCGACGGCAGCGCCATCTGCGGATTGACGCGGCGATATTCTTCGCCGCGCTGCGCGTTGGCGTCGAGATCGATGAACACGACTTCGGCGGGGAGGTTCTTCAGATTGAGCGCGATGCGAACGCGAAAGCTCGCCAGCGATCGCCAGAAGGAGAAGAATTTCATGGGGCCTCGGCACACTCTGTCATGCCCGGACTTGATCCGGGCATCCATCAACCTTCGCAAGAGTCTCCTGAAGATGGATCACCGGGTCAAGCCCGGTGATGACGACGATGGTGAGGAGCTTTCTTACCCTCCCCTAGAGGGGGGAGGGTGAATAAACCGCTACGCCCCCACCGCCTTCTTGCGATACGCCAGATGCACCGCGCAGGTGCAGCCGGGCGGATGCGAGGCGACGTCGTTGGCGGGAACGGCTGCGATCGGCGCCGGCGCCGGTGCCGCCGGCTGGTCCTGCGACGGAATGTAATTCAACACCGGGGCCAGCCAGCGCTCGGTCTCGGCGACGCTCATGCCCTTGCGCGCGGCATAGTCCTCGACCTGGTCGCGCTCGATCTTGCCGACGCCGAAGTAAAAACTCTCGGCATGGCTGAAATAAAGCCCGGACACCGACGAGCCCGGCCACATCGCATAACTCTCGGTGAGCTTCACGCCCGCGGTATTCTCAGCGTCCAAGAGCCGGAACAGCGTCGCCTTCTCGGTGTGATCGGGCTGCGCGGGATAGCCGGGCGCCGGGCGAATGCCGGCATATTGTTCAAGGATCAGCTGATCCGGCGCCAGCGTCTCGTCCGGCGCGTAGCCCCAGAATTCCCGGCGCACGCGCGCATGCATGCGTTCGGCGAAGGCTTCGGCGAGGCGATCGGCCAGCGCCTTGCACAGGATCGAGGAGTAATCGTCATTGGCGTTCTTGAAGCGGTCGGCAACGACGTCCTCGCCGATCCCGGCGGTGACCACGAAGGCGCCGATATAGTCGGGCACGCCGGAAGAGGCCGGCGCGATGAAATCCGACAGCGCCGAATTGAAGCGGCCTTCGCGCTTCTCCAGCTGCTGGCGCAGCGTGTGGAAGGTCGCGATCTCGGTCTTGCGGGCATCGTCGGCGTACACCTTGATGTCGTCGCCGACAGCGTTGGCCGGCCAGAAGCCGATGGTGGCGCGCGCCGTGAACCATTTCTCCTTGACGATGAGATCGAGCATCTTGCGCGCGTCGTCATAGAGCGAGCGGGCGACTTCGCCGATCTTGGGATCGTCGAGAATAGCTGGAAAACGCCCGGTCAATTCCCAGGTCTGGAAGAACGGCGTCCAGTCGATGTATTCGGCGAGCTCCGCAAGGTCGTAAGCGTCAAAGCTACGGATGCCCAGGAATGCCGGCTTCTTCGGTGGCGTCTTGGCGAAGTCGATATTCACGGCGTTGGCGCGCGCATCCGCCAGCTTCAGCCGCTTCTTGTCGGCCTGGGCGCGGAAATGCGCCGCGGAAATCTTGGCGTATTCGGTCCTGATGTCGGCGGCATAGGCCTCGCGGCGGTCCGGCGACAGCAGCGACGACGCCACGCCGACAGCGCGGCTGGCGTCGTTGACATGCACCACCGGGCCGCCCTTGTAGTTCGGGTCGATCTTGACGGCGGTGTGGACGCGGCTGGTGGTGGCGCCGCCGATCAACAGCGGCATGTTCATGCCCTGCCGCTGCATCTCGCCGGCGAGAAAACTCATCTCGTCCAGCGAGGGCGTGATCAGGCCGGACAGCCCGATGATGTCGGCGCCCTCGGCCTTGGCCGTCTCGATGATCTTGGCCGCCGGCACCATGACGCCGAGGTCGATCACCTCGAAATTGTTACATTGCAGCACGATGCCGACGATGTTCTTGCCGATGTCGTGGACGTCGCCCTTCACGGTCGCGAGCACAATCTTGCCGGCGGCGTTGCGGCCGCCGCTGCTGGTGACGCCATTGGCGAGGTTGCGCGCCTTCTCCTCTTCCATGAACGGCATCAGATAGGCCACCGCCTGCTTCATCACGCGGGCGGACTTCACCACCTGCGGCAGGAACATCTTGCCGTCGCCGAAGAGGTCGCCGACGATGTTCATGCCGTCCATCAGCGGGCCTTCGATCACGTTGAGCGGCCGCTCGACGGTCTGCCGCACCGCTTCGGTGTCGGCCTCGATATATTCGGTGATGCCGTGCACCAGCGCGTGAGAAAGGCGCTTCTCGACCGGCCATTCGCGCCAGGCCAGATCCTGTTCCTTGGTCTGCTTCTCCTTGCCGCGGAATTTCTCCGCCAGCGCCAGCAGTTTTTCGGACGAACCGGGATCGCGGTTGAGGATGACGTCTTCGCACACCTGGCGCAGTTCGGGGTCGATGTCGTCATAGACGATCATCTGCCCGGCATTGACGATGCCCATGTCCATGCCGGCCTTGATGGCGTGATACAGGAACACCGAATGCATCGCCTCGCGCACCGGCTCATTGCCGCGGAACGAGAACGACAGGTTCGACACGCCGCCGGAAATATGCGCATGCGGCAGGTTCTGGCGGATCCAGCGCGTCGCCTCGATGAAGTCGACGCCGTAATTATTGTGCTCTTCCAGCCCGGTCGCGATCGCGAAGATGTTCGGGTCGAAGATGATGTCCTCGGGCGGGAAGCCGAGTTCGCCAACCAGGATGTCATAGGCGCGTTTGCAGATCTCGGTCTTGCGCGCAAACGTATCGGCCTGTCCCACCTCGTCGAACGCCATCACCACGACGGCGGCGCCATGGCGCTGCGCGATGCGGGCCTCGTGGATGAATTTCTCCACGCCCTCCTTCATCGAGATCGAATTCACCACCGGCTTGCCCTGAACGCATTTCAGGCCGGCCTCGATCACGCTGAATTTCGAGGAGTCCACCATCACAGGAACGCGGGCGATATCGGGCTCGGCGGCGACGAGGTTGAGGAACGTCACCATCGCGGCTTCGGAATCCAGCAAGCCTTCGTCCATGTTGACGTCGATGATCTGGGCGCCGTTCTCGACCTGGTCGCGCGCGACCTGAAGCGCGGCGGTGTAGTCACCGGCGGTGATCAGCTTGCGAAATTTCGCCGAACCCGTGACGTTGGTGCGCTCGCCGACGTTTACAAACGGGATCGCGGGCGTGAGCTCAAACGGCTCCAGGCCGGACAACCGCAGACGCGGCTCGATCTCGGGAACGATTCGGGGCTTGTGCGGGGCGACGGCCGCCGCAATCGCCGCGATGTGGGCGGGCGTGGTGCCGCAGCAGCCGCCGACGATATTGACGAGACCGGCAGCTGCGAACTCGCCGATCAGTCCGGCCATGAATTCCGGGCTCTCGTCATACTGGCCGAACTCATTGGGCAGGCCGGCGTTGGGATAGGCGCACACCAGCGCATCTGCGACGCGGCCGATGTCGGCGATATGGGCGCGCAGATCCTCGGCGCCGAGCGCGCAGTTGAAGCCGATCGTGATCGGCTTGGCGTGCCGCACCGAATTCCAGAATGCTTCCGGCAATTGCCCGGAGAGAAGACGGCCGGATTTATCGGTGATGGTGCCGGAGATCATCACGGGCACGTCGATGCCGCGTTGCTCGCAGATTTCCGAGATCGCGTAGAGCGCCGCCTTGGCGTTCAGTGTGTCAAAAATGGTTTCGACCAGCAGCAGGTCGGCGCCGCCGTCGAGCAAGCCGTTGATCTGTTCGCCATAGGACTTGCGCAGATCGTCAAAGGTGACGGCACGGTAGCCGGGGTTGGACACATCAGGCGAGATCGAGGCGGTGCGGTTGGTCGGGCCCAAGGCGCCTGCGACGAAACGCGGTTTGCCGTCCTCGGCGGTGACGCGTTCGGCCGCATTGCGGCAGAGCCGCGCGCCATCGCGGTTGAGTTCGTAGGCCAGGTCCGACATGTCGTAATCGGCCTGCGCGATCGAGGTCGAGGAGAAGGTGTTGGTCGCGACGATGTCGGCGCCGGCGCGCAAATAATCGGCGTGGATGTCCTCGATCGCCTGCGGCTGGGTCAGGATCAGCAGATCGTTGTTGCCGCGGACGTCGCGGTGGAAATCCTTGAAGCGTTCGCCGCGGAACGCCGCCTCGTCATATTGCAGGCCCTGGATCATGGTGCCCATGGCGCCGTCGAGCACCAGGATGCGTTCGCGGGCAGCCGCGAGCAGGGCGGTTCGCTTCGGGGACACAGCTACGGTCATCGGATCAGGCAGCTTTCTGTGCGCCATGGGGACGGATGCCCAGCAAATGGCTGATCGCGAACACAAGGTCCGCGCGGTTCATGGTGTAGAAGTGAAAGGTGTCGACGCCCTGTTTTGCCAGCTTCTGCACCTGCCCGGCGGCAACGGTAGCCGCGACGAGCTTTCGCGTCTCGGCGTCGTCGTCGAGCCCTTCGAATTTGTCCGCCAGCCAGGACGGCACCGTGGTGCCGGCGCGGGTCACGAAGTTGCGCGCCTGCTTGAAATTGTGCATCGGCATGATGCCGGGCACTACGGGGATGTTGATGCCGCGGGCGCGGACGCGATCGAGGTAACGCAGATAAAGGTCGTTATCGAAGAACACCTGGGTGATGGCGCGCGCCGCACCGGCATCGACCTTGGCCTGAAGCGTATCGATGTCGGCGTCGAGATCAGGGCTCTCCGGATGCTTCTCCGGATAGGCCGAGACCGAGATTTCAAAATCGGGGTAGCGCTTCTTGATGCCGGCGATCAGGTCGGGCGAGCTTTGATAGCCGTCGGGATGCGCGTTGTAGGCGGTGCCGATGCCGGTCGTGGGGTCGCCGCGCAGCGCCACGATGTGGCGAACGCCGATCTCGTGATAGCGCGCGACCACGTCGTCGATCTCGCCCTTCGGCGCGCCGACGCAGGTCAGATGCGCGGCCGGCGTCAAATTGGTCTCTTTCAGGATGCGGGCGATGGTCGCATGGGTGCGCTCCCGCGTGGATCCTCCGGCGCCATAGGTCACCGAGACGAAATTGGGGGCGAGCGGCGCCAGCCGGTTGATGGTTTCCCAGAGCGAGCGCTCCATCTCCTCGGTCTTCGGCGGAAAGAACTCAAAGGAAATTTTTGGCGATTGCAGCGCGCGGTGACTGTTGGACGCGGCGGACGTAACTTCGGTCATGGCACTCACAGGCTCCACAGGCGGACGGGCATCAGGCCTAGCGGCCATCAGCTAAAATAGGCCAAACGAGGCCATCCCAATAGCCCATCAAGGATGGGATTTTGCCCACTTATTGCGTGAGTAGTGAAATTTACGGCCATTATAATAGATTGGTGGGCAAAATGATCTTCGAACCAAATAACACAAAAATAGTTTATACTACAGTAGCTTGTGCTAGTTTCTAATTCCTGTGCGATCTTCAGCCAGTTGGTGGGCCGCGTCGATATCGAGGCGATGTATGTCATCATATCCCACGCTGCGAGTGTCGAGTTCTGGTCTCCGTCCCCGGAAGCGCGGGCCTGATCTGCGCACGCCAGGCCTTTGTCGCTTCCACCTGCCGCACTAGCTTAGTGCGATGATCCCGCTTTCAGTCCTCGACCTCTCCGTCGTCACCACAGGCACCAAACCCGCAGCGGCCTTGCGCAACAGCATCGATCTGGCACGCCATGTCGACGGGCTCGGCTATGTCAGGTACTGGCTCGCCGAGCATCACAACCTCGCCTCGGTCGCGAGCCCCGCGCCCGATCTGATGATCGGACAGATCGCGGCGGTGACGAAAAACATCCGCGTCGGCTCCGGCGGCGTGATGCTGCCCAATCACGCCCCGCTGGTGGTCGCCGAACGCTTCAAGATGCTGGAGGCGCTGTTCCCCGGCCGCATCGATCTCGGCCTTGGCCGCGCGCCGGGCACCGACGGCGCGACGGCGTATGCGCTGCGCAGCCGGCTCGATAAACGCGAGGGCGACGATTTCCTCGAACGGCTGCAGGAGCTGATCCTGTGGGAGACCCGCGATTTCCCGGCCGGCCATCCCTACAACAACGTGGTGGCGATGCCGGACGACTCGCCGCTGCCGCCGATCTGGCTGCTTGGCTCCAGCGATTACAGTTCGGAACTCGCCGCCCAGGTCGGCATGGGCTTCGCGTTCGCACATCACTTCGCTTCCTATGACGCGATCGAGGCGATGACGCATTACCGCGCGCGCTTCAAGCCATCGGGCTGGCGCCCGGCGCCGCACGGCATTCTGGCGATCGCAGCCGTTGCCGCCGAAACCGACGCGGAGGCCGAAAAGCTCGCCTCCTCGATGGATCTCAATCGCCTGCGCCGCGACCGCGGCCAGTATCTGCCACTGCCGAGCGTCGAGGAGGCGCTCGCCTATCCCTATTCGGACGCGGAGCGGGCCTCGATCACGCGCAACCGCTCGCGGCTGTTCGTCGGCAGCCCGGCGACGCTGATGGCCAAGCTGCGGCCGATGATCACGGCAAGCCAGCCGGATGAGCTGATGATCATCACCGCGGTCTACGACCACGACGCGCGCAAGAAATCGTATAGCCTGCTCGCGGATGCGTTCGGGCTCAGCAGCAAAGAGGCGGCGTAAAAAGTTTCCGTCGTCCCGGCCTAGTGCGCAATTGCGCACGGGGCCCGGGACCCAATGGGTCCCGGCGTGCGCCGGGACGACGCGTTGAGAGGCTGGGACCAATCCTAATCCGTCGCTTCGCTGAACGTCAGGCGGAACGGTTGCGCCGGGTAGACGCCGACGATGCGGAATTCGCGCGAGAAGAATTTCAGCTCCTCCAGCGCGAATGCGAGGCCCTTGTCCTCGGGATGGCCGTCGACATCAGCGTAGAATTGCGTGGCGGAGAATTCGCCGTCGACCATGTAGCTTTCCAGCTTGGTCATGTTGACGCCGTTGGTGGCAAAGCCGCCGAGCGCCTTGTAGAGCGCGGCGGGCAAATTGCGCACCCGGAAAACAAAAGTGGTGACCAGCGGCCCCGATCCCGCTTCAGCCCATTCGGCCTCGCGTGCCAGCACCACGAAGCGCGTGGTGTTATGGGTTTCGTCCTCGACGTCCTCGGCGAGGATATCGAGGCCGTAGATCTCGGCGGCGAGCCGGGACGCGATCGACGCGCAGCTCTTGTCGCCGCGTTCGGCGACGATGCGGGCTGAGCCTGCGGTGTCGCCCGAGACGATCGGCTTGATGCCGAGCTTGCGGATGATGCGCCGGCACTGGCCGAGTGCGTGGACGTGGCTCTCGACGGTCTTGATATCCGCGAGCTTGGCGCCGCGCGGCGCCATCATTTGGTGATGGATCGGCAAGAACCATTCGCCGACGATGACCAGTCCGGACTGCGGCAAGAGATGATGGACGTCAGCGACGCGGCCGGCGACCGAATTCTCGATCGGGATCATCCCCAGATCCGCATCCCCCGAGGCGATCGCGGCCAGCGCGTCCTCGAAGGTGGGGCACGGCAACGGCTCGGCGTCCGGATAGGCCTCGACAATGGCGATATGGGAGTTGGCGCCCGGTTCGCCCTGGAACGCGATTTTCAGCTTGCTTGTCATGTCGTCTTTCTGGGGGCCTTGTATCAGCCGTTCAGGTTTTGGCCAGTATCTGGCGGGCGGTTTCGAGGTCGGCCGGGGTATCGACGCCCCGCGGGACCGTGTCCACGATCATGACGTCGATGCGCATGCCGGCTTCCAGCGCCCGGAGCTGCTCGAGTTTCTCCTGCTGTTCGAGCGGCGAGGGCGGCAGCGCCACAAAACGCTCCAGCGCAGCGCGGCGGTAGGCGTAGAGGCCGATATGATGGTAGCGCGGCCCGACGCCGGTGGGCGCCGTTGCCCGTGTAAAATAAAGCGCGCGCAACCTTCGCGGGGCGATCGGCGAGCCGACCGCCTTCACCACATTCGGATTGTTGGCTTCTTCCTCGGTGTGAATCTCGGCCGCCAGCGTTGCGATATCGACCGCGGGGTCGGCAAGCGGCGGCAGCACGTCGCGGATGTTGTCGGTCGAAATGGTTGGAAAATCGCCCTGCAGATTGACCACGATCTCGACCTTGCCCTCGGGATCGAGGGTTCTCAGTGCCTCGTAAATCCGGTCCGATCCCGAAGGGTGTTCGGGGCGGGTCATGACGGCCAGGCCGCCATGGGACGTCACGGCGGCGGCGATTTCCGCCGTGTCGGTGGCGACCGCGACCCGGCCGATGTTGGCGGCTTCCGCCCGCCGCAGCACATGGACGATCATCGGCACCCCGCCGATGTCCAGCAGCGGCTTGCCGGGCAGCCTTGTGGCGGCCATGCGGGCGGGAATCAGCACCAGGTTGCGGGTTTCGGTCATCGGGCGCGAGGTCACGGGTTAGCGAAAACAGGCCGGAAATAATGGGGATTGGCGGAAAGTCGGGGCGTTTATACGGGTTGCCAGAGCCCGGGCAAACCGATATCTCAACCCTGCTGAGGGTGCGGCGCGAAAGCCTGATTCCTGAGGCTAAACCGCGGCCGTTTTGCCGGCCTTTAAGTCGATCCTTTAAGGCCTGGAGCCTGAGCCACTATGGACTCCTTCGAACTCAACAAGATCATCGGCGCCATTCTCGCCACCTGCATTCTCGTCCTGGTGACGAGCTTTGCCGCCAACGCGATTTTCGCGCCCCATCTGCCGGAAAAGCCGGGCTTCGAGATTGCCGTGAAGGAAGTGGCGCAGGGCGGGGCCAAGGAAGCCGCGGCGCCGTCCGAGCCGATCGAGAAATTGCTGCAGACCGCTTCGGTTGAAAAGGGCCTCGGCGCCGCCAAGAAGTGCGCGGCCTGCCACACCTTCGAAAAGGGCGGCCCCAACCGCGTCGGCCCGAACCTGTTCGGCGTCATCAATGAGAAGAAGGGCGAGGGGAAAGCCGGCTTCAACTTCTCGGCCGCGATGAAGGGCAAGGGCGGCACCTGGACCTTTGACGACCTCAACAAGTTCCTCGCCAATCCGAAGGCCTTTATTCCGGGCACCGCGATGGGCTTTGCCGGCATCAGCAAGGACAGCGAGCGCGCCGACGTGATTGCTTATCTGGCCACGCTGGCGGACAAGCCGGTCCCGCTGCCGACGGCGGCGAAATAACGTTTCGACAGTCCTGCACGGACTTCTGCGACACGACGGCCAGGCATTGCCTGGCCGTTTGCGTATGATGATCGCGTTGTTGTTATCGGGACGTTTCGCCGCACCGGCGTTGTTCCACGGTTGATATCATGAGGAAAAAGCAACGTAATTTGCCGAACCCTTGCCTTATATTGGGTCCTCAGTAGCGCTTCTCAGCAACAGGAATTCTGCCTTTGGCGATCACCCGACGACATCTCCTGCAAGGCGGCGCGGTCGCCGCGATGGCTCCGGCGCTGGGGCTCAACACAAATGTTTCCGCGATCGGAACGGCGCATGCGCAATCCGCGCCGGACGGACTGAAATGGCGGCACGGCGTATCGACCTTTGGCGACATCAAATACCCCGCCGATTTCAAACGTTACGACTACGTCAATCCCGACGCGCCCAAGGGCGGCGTCGTCCGCATGTTCGAACTCGGCACCTTCGACAACTTCAATCTTGTGGTCGATGGGCTGAAGGGATCACTGGCTGACGGGGTCAGGCTGATCTCCGAGACACTGACGACCCGGTCGCTCGATGAACCGTCGACCGCCTACGGATTGCTCGCGGAGGCTGCCGCCTACCCCGACGATTTTTCGTATGTCATCTACCGATTGCGCGCGACCGCGCGCTGGCACGATGGCAAGCCCGTGACGTCGGATGATGTCATCTACTCGTTCGAGGTGATGAAAAAGAACAGTCCGATGTACAGCGCGTACTACCAGCATATCGTCAAGGCCGAGCAGGTCGGCGACCGTGAGATCAAGTTTACCTTCGATGGTCCCGGGAATCGCGAGCTGCCAAGCATTGCCGGCGAACTTCCCGTGCTGCCCAAGCACTGGTGGGAAGGAAATGATCCCCAGGGACGCAAGCGCGACGTGACCGCGACCACGCTGGAGATTCCCCTGGGGTCGGGACCCTATCGCGTCAAGGAATTTGTCGCGAGCCGATCGGTCGTGCTGGAGCGCGTCCCCGACTATTGGGGCAAGGACGTTCCGGTATCGGTCGGAAAGAACAATTTCGAACAGATCCGGTATGAATTCTTTCGCGACGATACCGTCGGACGCGAGGCTTTCAAGGGCGACCAGCTGGACTGGTTTACCGAGCGTAGCGGCAAACAATGGTCGACCGCCTACGATTTTCCCGCGGTGAGCGACAAGCGGGTCATCAAGGAAAAATTCGTCAATTCGAGTTCGGGGGGGATGCAGGGTTACGCGTTCAACCTTCGCCGGCCGCTATTTGCCGATGTCAGGCTGCGCCGTGCTTTCAATTTTGCCTACGATTGGGAGACGTCGGACCGACTGCTCTCGAACGGGGAATACCACCGCGACAACAGCTATTTCGACGGTATCGCCGAATTCATGGCCACTGGTCTCCCGGAAGGCGCGGAACTGAAAATTCTCGAATCGCTGCGCGACAAGGTGCCTGCCGAACTGTTCACGACGCCGTACAAGAATCCGGTTGGCGGTAATGACGACGCGGCTCGCAACAATCTTCGTGAAGCCACGCGCCTCCTCAAGGAAGCAGGGTTTGAAACGCGCGATCGCAAGCTGGTCGATGCGGCAGGTCAGCCCGTCAGCGTCGAGTTCCTGAGCCAGGCCCAGGGTGACGAGCGCAGTATCCTCTTCTACAAGCCCTACCTTGAGCGGCTCGGCATCACCGTGAACATCCGCACGGTCGACAGCGTGCAATACCAGAACCGCTTGCGCAGTTTCGACTTCGACATCGTGACGACCGTTTGGGGACAGTCGCTGTCACCGGGCAACGAGCAGCGCGATTTCTTCGGGTCGGAATCCGCGGACCGGCCCGGTTCGCGCAATATTCCCGGCATCAAGAATCCCGCGGTCGATGCCCTGATCGAGCGCATTATCTTTGCAAAGGACCGCGCCGACCTGGTCGCGAGTTGCAAGGCGCTGGATCGGGTCTTGCTCTGGAACGCCTACGTCGTCCCGCAATTCGCCGGCGGATTTCAACGCGCCGCACGCTGGGACCGTTTCAGTCGTCCGGAGCCTTTGCCCAAATACGGGGTCACGGGCTTTCCTACGCTGTGGTGGTGGGACACAGCCAAGGCGGCCAAGACGGGTGGTCGATCTTGAACCGAATCATGCGCGGGCCGCTGTTGTCTCGCCGCCGGGCGCTCGGCCTCGGCGTTCTAGCCCTGAGTGCAGCAAAATTTCGTCCCGCGTCCGCCGACAATGGTGGCACCGAGATGCACGGCATGTCGGTCTTCGGCGACCTGAAATACCCGGCTGACTTCAAGCATTTCGACTACGTCAATCCGGATGCGCCGAAGGGTGGCTTGTTTTCCACGATCCCGTCCACCCGCGCCTACAATCAGTCCTTCCAGACGTTCAATTCGTTCAACGCCTTCGTCCTCAAGGGCGAAGGCGCCAAGGGCATGGAGCTGACCTTTGACGCGCTGATGGCGCGCGCCAATGATGAGCCCGACGCGATGTATGGCCTTGCGGCGAAGTCGGTGTGGATTTCATCCGACAAGCTCACCTACCGCTTCACCATGCGTCCCGAGGCTCGTTTTCGCGATGGCTCGAAGCTGACGGCGCATGACGTCGCCTTCTCGCTCAACACGCTGAAGGAAAAAGGCCATCCGCTGATTGTGGTCCAACTGCGCGACATGGTGAAGGCCGAGGCGCTCGACGATGCGACGGTGGCCGTGATGTTTGCACCAAACCGCGCGCGCGACGTACCGCTCTATGTCGCGAGCCTGCCGATCTTCTCCAAGGCCTATTACGCGACGCGGTCATTCGAGGAATCGACCACCGATATCCCGCTCGGCTCGGGACCGTACAAGGTCGGCAAATACGAGATCAACCGGTTCGTCGAGTACGAGCGCGTCAAGGATTGGTGGGCGGCCAATCTGGCCGTCAACCGCGGCAGCTACAATTTCGACGCCGTGCGCTATGAATTCTATCGCGACCGCGATGTCGCGTTCGAAGGCTTTACCGGCAAGAATTATCTCTACCGCGAGGAATTCACGGCGCGCATCTGGGCCACCCGTTACGATTTTCCCGCGATCAAGGACGGTCGGGTCAAGCGCGAGACCCTGCCGGATGAACTGCCCTCGGGTGGACAGGGCTGGTTCTTCAACACCCGTCGCGACAAGCTCAGGGATCCCAGGGTACGCGAAGCGGTCATCAACGCATTCGATTTCGAATGGACCAACAAGACCGTGATGTACGGCGCCTATGCGCGCACGGTTTCGCCGTTCCAGAATTCGGACATGGTGGCGACCGGGCTGCCGTCGCCTGAAGAGCTGAAGCTCCTCGAGCCGTTCCGCGGGCAGGTGCCCGACGAGGTGTTCGGTGAGCCGTTCGTGCCGCCCGTGTCGGATGGCTCCGGCCAGGACCGCACCTTGCTGCGCAAGGCCGGGCAGTTGCTGCAGGACGCGGGACTTGTAGTGAAGGACCGCAAGCGCCTGCTGCCGAACGGCGAGGTCTTGAAGATCGAGTTTCTGCTCGACGAGCCCTCGTTCAAGCCGCATCACGCGACCTTCATCAAGAACCTGGAACTGCTCGGGATCGAGGCAGAAATCCGGCTGATCGATGCCGTGCAGTATCGCGCTCGCGTGGAATCGTTCGACTTCGACATGACGACGATGCGCCTGAGCATGTCGCCGACGCCGGGCGACAGCCTGCGGCCTTACTTCACATCGCATGCGGCGGCCACCAAGGGATCGTACAATCTGGCGGGAGTAGCCAATCCTGCAATCGACGCGCTGGTCGACAAGGCCATCGGCGCCGAAACGCGTGCCGATCTGACGATCGCGTGCCGTGCGCTCGATCGGGTGTTTCGGGCCGGCCGCTATTGGGTGCCGCAGTGGTTTCGCACCAACCACCCGATCGCCTATTGGGATCAATTTGACCACCCGCTTAAGCCGGCACGCTACGCGCAAGGCACCGGGGCGCCGGAGAACTGGTGGTACGACCCCAACAAGGCTTTGAAACTCGAGCAGGCGAAATAATACATGGCCGCTTATATCGCCCGCCGTATTTTCCTGATGCTCCCGACGCTGCTCGGCATCCTGTTTGTGTCGTTCATCGTCGTGCAGTTCGCCCCCGGCGGTCCGGTCGAGCGCGTACTCGCGCAGCTCTCCGGCGCCGACACCGGTGGCACCTCCAGAATATCGGGCGGCGGCGGCGATATGGGCCCGCGCGGCCAGGTCGGCGCGTCGGCGGACGCGGTCAGCTCGAAATACCGCGGCGCGCAGGGGCTCGATCCGGAATTCATCAAGAAGCTGGAAGTGCAGTTCGGCTTCGACAAGCCGGCGTATGAGCGCTTCGCTCTGATGGTGTGGAATTTCGCGCGGTTCGATTTCGGCAAGAGCTATTTTCGCGATGTCAGCGTGATCCAGCTGATCAAGGAGAAACTGCCGGTCTCGATGTCGCTCGGGATCTGGATGATGCTGCTCACCTACCTGATCTCGATCCCGCTCGGCATCCGCAAGGCGGTGCAGGACGGTTCACGATTCGACACCTGGACCTCGGCGATCATCATCATAGGCTTTGCGATTCCCGGCTTCCTGTTCGCGATCCTGCTTATCATCCTGTTTGCCGGCGGCTCGTTCTTCAACATCTTTCCGCTGCGCGGCCTGACCTCGGACGGCTGGGCGCAGTTCCCCTGGTACTGGAAGATCATCGATTATTTCTGGCACATCACGCTGCCGTTGATCGCGATGGCACTCGGCGCCTTCGCCACCATGACGCTGCTGACCAAGAACTCGTTCCTCGACGAAATCCGCAAGCAATATGTGATGACGGCGCGCGCCAAGGGCTGCGGTGAACGGCAGGTGCTGTACAATCATATCTTCCGCAACGCCATGCTTATCGTGATCGCGGGTTTTCCGAGCGCGTTCATTCACGCCTTCTTCTCCGGCTCGCTGTTGATCGAGACCATTTTCTCGCTCGACGGGCTCGGCTTGCTCGGTTTCGAGAGCGTGCTGAACCGCGACTATCCCGTTGTGTTCGGTACGCTGTTCATCTTTTCGTTGGTCGGCCTCGTGGTCAACCTGATCTCCGACCTCGCCTATATGTGGGTCGACCCACGGATCGACTTCGAGGCGCGTGAAGTCTGATGACGATCACCGCGCCCCAGCCGGTCGAAGCCACGACGCAATCGCCGCTCGGCGAAGCCGTGCCGATGACGCGCCATGCCTTCACGCCGTCGCCGCTCAACCGCCGCCGCTGGCAGAATTTCAAGGCCAATCGCAGGGGTTACTGGTCGTTCTGGATCTTCATGGTCCTGTTCGTGATCTCGCTGTTTGCGGAGCTGATCGCCAACGACCGGCCGTTCCTGATCAAATATGAAGGCCATCTCTATTGGCCCGCCTTCTTCAGCTATTCGGAGACCACCTTTGGCGGCGATTTCGAGACCGCCGCCGACTACCGCGATCCGTACTTGCAGAAGCAGATCGCCGACAAGGGCGGCACCATCGTCTGGCCACTGATCCGCTACTCCTACACCACGCATAATCTCGACCTGCCGACGCCGGCGCCGTCGAAGCCGACCTGGATGCTTACCGAGGCCCAGTGCGCGGAGGTGGTGAAGAAGAAAGGCCTCAACGGCTGCAGCGACCTCGAATACAACTGGCTCGGCACCGACGACCAGGGCCGCGACGTGGTCGCACGTCTGATCTACGGCTTTCGCATCTCTGTCTTGTTCGGCCTGACCTTGACGATCTTCTCCTCGATCATCGGCATCGCCGCCGGCGGCGTGCAGGGTTATTTCGGCGGCATGACGGATCTGCTGTTTCAGCGCTTCATCGAGATCTGGAATGCGATTCCCTCGCTCTATCTGCTCCTGATCATCTCGGCGGTGCTGCCGCCGGGCTTCTTCATCCTGCTCGGCATTCTCCTGCTGTTCTCCTGGGTGTCGCTGGTGGGGCTGGTGCGCGCGGAGTTTTTGCGCGGCCGCAATTTCGAATACATCCAGGCCGCAAGGGCGCTCGGCGTCTCCAATGCCAGGATCATGTTCCGCCATCTGTTGCCGAATGCGATGGTGGCGACCATGACGTTCCTGCCGTTCATCGTGTCGTCGTCGGTGATGACGCTGACGGCGCTGGACTTTCTGGGCTTCGGCCTGCCGCCGGGCTCGGCGTCGCTGGGTGAAATGCTGTCGCAGGCAAAAGCCAATGTGCAGGCGCCCTGGCTCGGACTCACCGGATTCTTTTCGGTCGCGATCATGCTGACGCTGTTGATCTTCATCGGCGAGGCCGCACGCGACGCCTTCGATCCGCGCAAGACGTTCAGGTAAGGGCAGCATGGACGCCATCAACCAGCCTCTGCTCGATGTCCGCGATCTCTCGGTGGCGTTCGGCGACACCCTTGCGGTGGATCATGTCTCGTTTTCGATTCGGCGCGGCGAGTGCGTGGCCCTCGTCGGCGAATCCGGCTCCGGAAAATCCGTCAGTGCATTGTCGATCCTGAGGCTGCTGCCATACCCGACGGCCTCGCATCCTTCCGGCAGCATTCGCTTTCGCGGCCAGGATCTGTTGACGGCGCCCGAGAACGAGATGCGCGGAATCCGCGGCAACGACATCTCGATCATCTTCCAGGAGCCGATGACCTCGCTCAATCCGCTCCATACGATCGAGGCGCAGATCGGCGAGATACTGTCTCTCCACAACGGCGTCCGCGGCGCGATGGCGCGGGCGCGCACGCTCGAACTCCTGACCCAGGTCGGCATTCCTGATCCGGACCGGCGGCTGCAAAGCTATCCGCATCAATTGTCCGGCGGCCAGCGCCAGCGCGTCATGATCGCGATGGCGCTCGCCAACGAGCCGGACCTGTTGATCGCGGACGAACCGACCACGGCGCTGGATGTCACGGTGCAGGCCCAGATCCTGGCGCTGCTGGCCGAAATCCGCACGCGGCTCGGCATGAGCATGCTGTTCATCACCCACGATCTTGGCATCGTCCGCCGCATCGCCGACGTCGTCTGCGTCATGAATGGCGGCAAGATCGTCGAGCAGGGGCCGGTGGAACAGGTTTTTACGGCGCCGAAGCATTCATACACACGAGACTTGCTCGCGGCCGAACCAAAGCCCGACCCGGCGCCGCCGCGGCCCGATTCGCCGGTGGTGATGTCGGCGGATAATTTGAAGGTCTGGTTTCCGGTCAAGCGCGGCCTGCTGCGCCGAACGGTCGACCATATCAAGGCGGTGGATGGCGTCAGCCTTGCGGTGCGCAAGGGCGAGACGCTCGGCGTTGTCGGCGAGTCCGGTTCCGGCAAGACCACGCTCGGCCTCGCGCTGCTGCGGCTGATCTCGTCGGACGGGCCGATCGTGTTCCTCGGCAACAACATCCAGAGCCTGCGTTTCAAGGCGATGCTGCCGTTCCGCCGCGACATGCAGATCGTGTTTCAGGATCCGTTCGGCGCGCTCAGCCCGCGCATGTCGGTCGGCGATATCGTCGCCGAGGGTTTGAGCGTGCATCAGCCCAAGCTGACATATGAGGAGCGCGAGGCGCGCGTCATCAAGGCGCTCAGGGATGTCGGCCTCGACCCCAAGACCCGGTTTCGCTACCCGCATGAATTCTCCGGCGGGCAGCGCCAGCGCATTTCCATCGCGCGCGCGGTGGTGCTGGAGCCGGATTTCGTTGTGCTGGACGAGCCGACCAGCGCGCTCGACATGCTGTTCCAGGCCCAGATGGTCGACCTCTTGCGCGAGCTGCAGCGCAAGCGCGACCTCACCTACATGTTCATCTCGCATGATCTGCGCGTGGTCGCCTCATTGGCGAGCCATTTGATCGTGATGCGTCACGGCAAGGTGGTGGAAGAAGGGCCGGCGGCCGAGCTGTTCAAGAATCCGCAGAGCGACTACACCCGCGCGCTGTTCGCCGCCGCGTTCCGGATCGAAGCCGTGCCTGACGGGACGGTGGATATTTAGATAGCGTTTTCGAGCGAAGTGGACACCGGTTCGCGTAAAGAAAACGCGTCAAAGAACTAAAGCCGCTTGATCGCCGTGACTTCGCTGCCTGCCGCCTTGATGCGGGCGATGGCCTCCAGCGTATTTTCGATCGCCGTGGCCATGTGATGTGCATTGGCGTGCACCATGGTGTCGGCGTCGCGCACGATCGCGACATGGCCCTTCCAGAAGATCAAGTCGCCGCGTTGCAGCTTTTTGGTCTCGGAAGGATTCAAGGCGCGGCCGAGGCCGTCTTGCTGCATGTCGCTGTCGCGCGGGCAGCCGGTGCCGGCGGCGGTCAGCGCTATCTGCACCAGGCCGGAGCAATCGATGCCGAGGCTGCTCTTGCCGCCCCACAGATAGGGCGTGCCGACGAATTTTTCCGCGACCGCAACGAAATCCTTCTCCATCGTCGCCAGGCCGCCGACGTGGCGGCGCGGCAGGTACCAGCCTTCGCGCGTCACGGCGAACGCGTCGTCTTCGCGCGTCACCGTAAGCAGCGCGCCCATCGACAGCGTATCCACCGGCGGCAGCTTGATCGACGCAGCCGGAAACGCAAAGGTCCGCAACGCCGTGACCTTGTGGGTCGGTGCAGCGGATGGTTTGCCGAGCGCGGCGTCGGGGAGCCAGCCGACATAGCCGTCGCTGCCCAATTGGCCCCAGGCAAAACCTTCGCCGTTGCGGTCGTAGATCGTGACGCGTTCGCCTTTGAGCGCCTGCGTCAGCAACGCGGCATCGGCGGCCGGCGCCTCGCGCAGCGGGGCGATTGCATCGACCACACAGAATTCTTCGCCGGTCACAAAACGCGCCGCCTTGACCTTGCCTTCGAGATATTTGGCGGCCAGATCAGGGCGTGCCGGGGTCAGGCGTGGATCATCCATAGCGTTCACTCAGCAATTTGTAGATCGCGCGCGCGGCCTGGCATTCGCCGCCCTCGGGGCGCGCGGGTTTGGCCGAGGGGGTCCAGCCGTAGATATCGACATGCAGCCAGCTTGTGACGTCGGAGACGAAGCGCTGCAGGAACAGCGCGCATGTGATCGAACCGGCGAAACCGCCCGACGGCGCGTTGTTGATATCGGCGACTTTCGAATCCAGCCAGGAATCGTAAGCCGGCCACAGTGGCATGCGCCACAACGGATCCCGCTCCTCCACTGCGAAACGCGCAACGTCCTGCGCCAGCGTCTCATCATTGGTGTAAAAGGGCGGTAAATCCGGCCCCAATGCAACACGCGCCGCACCGGTCAGGGTTCCCAGATCGACCAGCAGATCCGGCTTCTCTTCGCAGGCAAAGGCCAGCGCGTCGGCGAGCACCAGCCGGCCCTCGGCGTCGGTGTTGCCGATTTCGACGTTAAGCCCCTTGCGCGACCTGAAGATGTCGAGCGGACGGAAGGCGTTGCCGGCGACCGCGTTTTCGACCGCGGGGATCAGCACCCGCAGCCGGACTTTCAGCTTGGCGTCCATCACCATCTGGGCCAGCGCCAGCACGTTGGCCGCACCTCCCATGTCCTTCTTCATGATCAACATGCCGCTGGAGGGTTTTAGGTCGAGCCCGCCGGTGTCGAAGCACACGCCCTTGCCGACCAGCGTCACCTTGGGATGCGCAGGATCGCCCCAGCTCATATCGATCAGCCGCGGCGCGCGCGTCGAGGCCATGCCGACGGCGTGGATCAGCGGGAAATTCTGCTCAATCAGTTCGTCGCCGACGATGGCCTTGAAGCTGGCGCCGAAGCGAGCCGCGAGGTGCCCGGCGGCTGCCGCCAGCTCCTCCGGTCCCATGTCGTTCGATGGCGTATTGATGAGGTCGCGCGCCAGCGAGGCCGCTTCTGCCATCCGCGCGATGTCTGATATGTCGACGCCATCGGGCGGCACCAGCCGAACATCGGGGCGGTCCGCCTTGCGATAGCGGCCGAAGCGATAGCTTCCGAGCGCGAAAGCGAGCGTGGCGAGGCGCGTGTCGTGCGGCGCATTGGCGAAGTGATAGACGCCCGGTGGCAGCAGGCCGGGCAGCGCGCCGGGCCGGAACAGGTCACGGGATTTGCTTGCCTCCTCTTCGAGACCGAAGATGACCTGCGCAATCTGTCCGTCGGGCGAGGGGAGCGTCAGGCACTTGCCGGGCTTGGCGGAAAAATCGTTGGCCAGAGCAAATTGCTGGGCGTGTGGAGGAAGCTCCTTGCTGACCGTGGCCCATGTCGCCTTGGTGGCAAAATAAATCGGAATGCTGGAGGCGGCGGGCGCGGTCTCGAACGGGGATTGCATGCTTGTCTCGCGGAATGGAGCGGGCTCGGTCAGCTGCCGAGGTTGCAGGATATTCGTGTGACTTCAATGGCGAAGCTGCAAAATTGTGGGTCAAAAGCCGTCGGGGGCCCAACGCAGAGCCGCAGCTCCCGCCTGCCGATTAACCAGCCGTTAGGGTTAACAGTCTATTGCTGGCGTGTTCGGCTCCACCCGAAATCGTGAGTTGAAGTGCCATGCGTCCATCATCCAGTCTTGTCCGGCCCAATGTGGCCCGGTTTCTCGCCTCCGCGGCCGTGACGGCGATTTTGGCCGCAGGCCTTGGCGGCTGCCAGACCATGTCCGATGTGACGGGCGCGCTGACCCAGAAGTCCAGCAGCGCCGCCGCTCCCGCCATTCCCGACGATCCGCGTCGTGCCGTCGAAGTCTATGGCGAGCGCTATCGCGCCAATCCCAAGGATGCCAACGCCGCCCTGGCCTATGGCCAGGCGCTGCGTGCCTCAGGCCAGCGTTCGCAGGCCGCCGCCGTTCTCGAACAGGCAACCATCGCCCATCCCGGCAACAAGGCGCTGCTCGCCGGCTATGGCCGCGCGCTCGCCGACAACGGCAATTCGCAAGCCGCCTTCGACGTCCTCAGCCGCGCCCATTCGCCCGACAATCCCGACTGGCGGATCCTCTCGGTGCAGGGCACCGTGCTCGACAAGCTGGCCAAGCACGACGAAGCCCGCCGCTATTACGCCAGCGCGCTGAAGATCGCGCCGGAAGAACCGTCGGTGCTGTCCAATCTCGGCCTGTCCTACATGCTGACGCGCGAATTGCCCGACGCCGAGGCGACGCTGCGGCGGGCCTATGGCAATCCGCGGGCGGACGCGCGGGTGCGGCAGAATCTGGCGCTGGTGGTCGGCCTGCAGGGTCGCTTCGCCGAGGCCGAGACCATCGCCAAGGGCGATCTGCCGTCCGAGGAGGCCGCGGCGAACGTGGCCTATTTGCGGGAAATGCTGAGCCGCAAGGATCCGCGCGGCGGCAAGACCGTCCCGGTGGCCGCGCTCAATCGGCCCGACTGACAGCCGCACGGCGGACCGATCGGCCCGGACCGCTCAATCCAGATTTTCCGCCGGACTAATCCCGATTTAGAACGCTTTCGAGCGGAGCATGCTCCCCGGACTTGATCCGGGGGTGGCTGCCGGTTCGCACCGCAATCGAGTTTACGCCGCTTGCGTAGGCTCATCTGCGGTAGAAAGCGCGCCAAAGCATCATCGGTTCTGATTCAATCAGAACCGATGATGCTTTAGAGAATCGTCAGAGGATCGTCGTCGTCTGCAGCTTGATGTAGGTCGGCCCGAGAATGACGATGAACAGGCACGGCAGGAAGAACAGGATCATCGGCACGGTCAGCTTCGGCGGCAAGGCGGCCGCCTTCTTCTCGGCCTCGTTCATGCGCATGTCGCGGTTTTCCTGCGCCATCACGCGCAAGCTCTGGCCGAGCGGCGTTCCGTAGCGTTCGGACTGCTGCAAGGCCAGACAGACCGATTTGACGCCGTCGAGGCCGGTACGCTTCGCCAGGTTCTCGTAGGCCACCTTGCGGTCCTGCAGATAGGACAGTTCGGCCGTGGTCAGCGCGAATTCTTCCGACAGCGCCACCGATTGCGAGACGATTTCGGTGGAGACCTTGCGAAAGGCGACTTCGACCGACATGCCGGACTCGATACAGATCAAGAGCAGGTCGAGCGCGTCGGGGAACGCGCGCTTGACGGAAAGCTGGCGCTTGGTGATCGCGTTCTGCAGGAACAGCATCGGCGCCTGCAGTCCGAAATAGGCCGCGCCGACGCAGATGCCGATCTTGACCGGCATCGATTTGTCCATGTGCGTGATCACGAAGACGTAGAGGACCGCGCCGATGAAAAGCACGATCGGCGTCACCGCGCGGGCGAACAGGAACGTGACGTAGGGCGCGTGGCCGCGGTAGCCGGCCATGATCAGCTTGTCGCGCGCGGCTTCCTGTGCCAGCCATTTGGTCAGGTTGAAGTCTTCCACCACCTTGGATACCAGCTGCTTCGGGCTCTGGCGCAGCGATACTTTTTCCGTTTTTGCAAGACGGTCGCGCTCGCGCTGCCGGATTCGTTCGCGCTCGCTGGCGACCGCTTTCATGCGCTTGGCGAGGCCTTCGCCGGCAAACAGCGGCGTGACCAGCGTGTAGGCGGTCAGGGTCGCGGCAATGGCGGCCAGGAACATGGTCATGAACCGGGCGTCGTGCATCTTGTTTATGAGGAACTCAACCATGTTACACCGTCAGAAGTCGAAGTTGATCATTTTCTTCATCACGAGAACGCCGATCGTCATCCAGCCAACGCAGCACACAAGCATGAATTGGCCGAGCCGGTCGGTCCACAGCAGCGAGATGTATTCGGGCGTCGTAATCCAGACCAGCACCATCACGACCGGCGGCAGAGAGCCGATGATGGCGGCGGAGGCCTTGGCTTCCATCGACATCGCCTGAATTTTCTCCGCCATCTTCTTGCGGTCGCGCAGCACCTTCGAGAGGTTGCCGAGCGCTTCCGACAGGTTGCCGCCCGATTTCTGCTGAATCGCGATCACGATGCCGAAGAAGTTGGCTTCCGGCACCGGCATCCTTTCATAAAGGCGCGCGCAGGCTTCGCCGAGCGGCATGCCGATGGTTTGGGTCTCGATGATGGCCAGGAACTCGCTCCTCAGCGGCTCCGGCGAGTCGGCCGCGACCACCTTGATCGATTCGAACAGCGGCAGTCCGGCCTTGATGCCGCGGACGATGACGTCGACGGCGTCCGGCAGCGCTTTCAAAAATGCCTTTTCGCGCTTTTTCTTGAGATAGCCCAGCAGCCAGCGCGGCAGCCCGAAGCCCGCGCCGAAGGCCATGCCGAGGGCGCCCAAAACGCCGCCGCCGACGCTGAACGCGGCGAAGCCGGCGACCGCGGCCAGGGCGCCGGAGATGATCCAGAATTTCTGCGTCGACCAGGAAAGTCCGGCCTGGGTGATGCGCGTGCTCAGGGGAATGGATTTTTCCTTCAGCCGGCGCGACTCGAGATCCTTCAGCGATCCCTCGACCTGTTCGCGGCGTGAGCGCTGGCTCTTGTCGGCCTGACGCGCTGCCGCGGGTTCGGACCGCGCGATCGAGGCGCGGCGCGATTCCGCTTTCTTCTCGCCGGACAGCATCGGGTAGACGAAGACCCAGGCGATGCCGCCGATCGCGGTGAATGCGAGAAAGGCCAGTGCGAGCGCTTGAATGGACATCAGCGTGCTCCGGGTTCAGCTGTGACTTCGGCGGCATCGAGCGCGGCCGCGAGCCGCTTCTCCTCGCCATAGTATCGCGCGCGTTCCCAGAACCGCGGGCGTCCGATGCCGGTCGAGCGATGCTTGCCGATGATCTTGCCGTTGGCGTCTTCGCCGATCATGTCATACAGGAACAGGTCCTGGGTGATGATGGTATCGCCTTCCATCCCCATCACCTCGGTGATGTGGGTGATGCGCCGCGAGCCGTCGCGCAGACGCGCGGCCTGCACGATGACGTCGATCGAGGCGCAGATCATCTCGCGAATGGTGCGGGACGGCAGCGAAAATCCGCCCATCGTGATCATCGATTCGCAGCGCGACAGGGCTTCACGCGGGTTGTTGGCGTGCAGCGTTCCCATCGAGCCGTCGTGGCCGGTGTTCATCGCCTGCAGCAGGTCGAACGCCTCGGGTCCGCGGACTTCGCCGACGATGATGCGTTCGGGCCGCATACGCAGGCAGTTGCGGACCAGTTCGCGCATCGTGACCTGGCCTTCGCCTTCGATGTTGGGTGGTCGGGTTTCCAGCCGCACAACGTGCGGTTGCTGCAGCTGAAGCTCGGCGGCGTCTTCGCAGGTGATGACGCGCTCGTCATGCTCGATGAACTGGGTCAGGCAGTTCAAGAGCGTGGTCTTGCCGGAGCCGGTGCCGCCGGAGATCAGCACGTTGCAGCGGACGCGGCCGATGATCTGGAGGATTTCCGCGCCTTCCGGCGAGATCGCGCCGAACTTGACCAGCTGCTCGAGGGTCAGCTTGTCCTTTTTGAATTTGCGGATGGTGAGCGCGGGCCCGTCGATTGCCAGCGGCGGCACGATGGCGTTGACGCGGGAGCCGTCGGCGAGACGCGCGTCGCAGATCGGCGATGATTCGTCGACGCGCCGGCCGACCTGGCTGACGATGCGCTGGCAGATGTTGAGTAGTTGCTGGTTGTCGCGAAACCGGATGCCGGTCTTCTGGATCTTGCCGGCGACTTCGATGAACACCGTGCCGGCGCCATTGACCATGATGTCGGCGATGTCGTCGCGCGACAATAGCGGCTCCAGCGGACCGTAACCGAGCACGTCGTTGCAGATGTCGTCGAGCAGCTCTTCCTGCTCGGCAATCGACATCACGATGTTCTTGATCGCGATGATCTCGTTGACGATGTCGCGGATTTCCTCGCGCGCCGACTCGCCGTCGAGTTTGGCGAGCTGGGCAAGGTCGATCGCCTCGATCAGGGCGCCGAAGATCGTGGCTTTGACCTGGTAATAATTGTCGGAGCGCCGCGCTTCCATGGCGGGCGCCGGCGGCGGTTTCGAGGGCGCGATCGGCGGGGAAGAGACGGTCGGCGCGGCCATTTCGCGCGAAACGGCCGCCACGCCGGAGGGTTCCGGCGCGTGAATGGCGGGCTTCGGCGCCCGCGTGTCGTTGTCTCCGCTACGCTTACCAAACACGATCGTACTCCACGCGGACGGCTTACTTCTTGGCCCGCAACTTCTCGATCAGGGGCGACAGGAACGACCCCTTCGGCTTCTTGGTCTCGCCGCGGCCTGTCAACCGCTGCGCAATCTGCAGGAACATCTCGGTGGTCCGGTGATTGGCGGAGATTTCCGCAATCATCTGGCCGTTGTTGGCGGCCGAGCCGAACATCTGCGGCTCGAACGGGATCGTGGCGATCGGCTGGCTCTCGATGGCCTTGGCGAATTCGCTGGCGGGGATCTCGGGGCGCTTCGGAATGCCGACCTGGTTGAGGCAGTAGAGCGGCGCGCGGTCGTTCGGCCGCGACGCCTTCAAGAGGTCGTAGATGTTCTTGGTGTTGCGCAGATTGGCCAGATCGGGGGCCGCCACGATCAGAATATCGTCGGCTGCGATCAGCGCGCGTTTGGTCCATCCCGACCATTGATGGGGAACATCGAGCACGATGCAGGGCATCGTGGTGCGAAGCGTATCGAAGATCGCATCGAAAGCGTCGGCGCCGAAATCATAGACCCGGTCGAGCGTCGCTGGCGCCGCGAGCAGGCTGAGATGGTCGGTACATTTCGACAGCAGGCGGTCGATGAAGGCGGTATCGACCCGGTCGGGCGAGAACACCGCGTCCGCGATGCCCTGCGGCGGGTCCTGGTTGTAGTCGAGGCCGGCGGTGCCGAAGGCGAGGTCGAGATCGGCGACCACCGAATCCAGCGCCAGATCGCGGGCGATCGCCCAGGCGACGTTATGCGCGACGGTGGACGAGCCGACGCCGCCCTTGGCGCCGACCACGGCAATGATGCGGCCGACTGCCTTGGCTTCGGGCGCCGAGAACAGGTTGCAGACCGCCCGGACGACGTCGATGGCGGTGACCGGGGCGATCACATAGTCGCTGACGCCGCGGCGCACCAGCTCGCGGTACAGCGTGACGTCGTTGATGCGGCCGATCACGATCACGCGCGTTCCGGCGTCGCACACGGTGGCCAACTGATCGAGGCCGAGCAGGATATCGTTGCGGCCTTCGGTTTCCAGGATGATCACGTTCGGTGTCGGCGCGGAGCGATAGGCCTCGATGGCGGCGGCCATGCCGCCCATCTGGATCTTCAAATGAGCCTTGCCGAGGCGGCGGTCTTCGCCGGCCGATTGCACGGCGGCAGCGGTTTCCACCGTCTCGCAGAATGCCTGGACGGACACCCGCGGCGCCGGCGCGATATGATCTTCCGTCGACGGCGGCTGGCCGTCCGGCTGCTGTTCGGGGGTCTGGCGCGAGTAGCTGATCATTTGCCTGTATCGCTGAGTTTGGCCTTGTCGGCTTCGGGATAGGTGGTCGTGGTTGACGTACCCTTGCGATATTTGTCGAAGGCGATGTTGCGCCGCGGCGTATAAGCGGGCGTCTCCTCACGCGGCTGCACGAGATCCGACGGATTATCGACCATCGCGGCAAGATTGCGCTGATTGGAGCAACCGAGATTGTAATAGGGCTTGTTTTCGAAATAGCCCCGGTTGTTGACGGACGGTCCGAGGTCGTCGGGCCACAGGCCGCAGGGCCCGGCGGTGGCCGAGATCTTCGGATAGGTCAGCCGGATCGCCGCCATGTGCCTGGGGTCCTCGGGACGATACTGGCGTATGGCGACCGCGCGCGGCGGGACGCCGGCAGCGGCGAACGTCGCCTGGATCTCGCGCAATGATTCGCTGGCAGCGCGCGCGTTCGGCGTATCGGTGGGCATGTCGATGGTGATGCCGCCGGTACCCTCCTTGAGCCAGGTCTGGGCCATTCCCATCACATCGGAGCGCTGGTTCGCGGAGAGTCCGCCGCGGCCACGGCCGACGAATACGATCACCGTGCGATCGGCTTCCTGAATCGCGATCGGATGGCGCAGGCGATAATCGTCCGGCACGCTTGCCGTCGCCACCGGGTCGGTGTGCTTGCAGGCGCCCAGCACCACGGCCAGACCGATCAGCGCTCCCGCGAGGCGGAGAGCGCGCTTGCGGTCGGCGGTTATTGCGGATGTGCTTTGTCGTGTCATCGTCCCGCCTCAGTCCGTAATAAAGCCGTAGGTGCCGCGATATTTCCGTCCCGGCTCATTGCTGCGGCCCGGAACGCCGTAGACGCGATTGATGCTGCCGAGCAGATCGGTCTGCGGATCGGAGGCGTTGGCGAACCCGTCATCGGGGCGCGAAAGATCCTTCTGCGCCACCGCGCGAACCACGTAGGGCGTCACCAGGACCATCAACTCGGTCTGGCTGTTGACGAAGTCGCGGCTGCGGAACAGCGTGCCGAGCACCGGCAATTGCGCCAGACCCGGAAAGCCATTGATGGCCTGCTTGGTCTGTTCCTGGATCAGGCCGGCCATCGCCATCGCGCCGCCCGAGGGAATTTCAAGCGTTGTCTCCGCGCGGCGGGTCTTGATCGAGGGAATGGTCAGCGAGTTGGTGCTCGTGGAACTCACCGACTGGGTCAGCGTGATCGAGTTCTCGTTCGACAGTTCGGATACCTCAGTCATCACCCGCAGGCTGATACGGCCTTCGGTCAGCACGACCGGCGTGAAATTGAGCGAAATGCCGAACTTCTTGAACTGGATCTGGGTCGTACAGACGCGCGTGACCGGGTCGCAGGAATAGCCTGCGGGAACGGGAAACTCGCCGCCGGCGATGAAGGTGGCGGACTCACCGGAAATAGCGGTCAAATTGGGTTCGGCCAGCGTCCGCACCACGCCGGCGCTTTCCATGGCGCGAAGGGTAGCCGTCACCGACGGGACGTTGCCGCCGCCGAACGTTCCCGATGCGGCGTTAGCTGCGACCAGCGGGCGGCCATAGGCGGTAAACGGGTTGGCGTTGCTGAAGTTCACCACCGCCGTGCCGTAGGTCATGCTGGCCGTAAGGTCGATGCCCATCTGCTTGATGATGTTGCGCGCGACTTCGGCAACCGTCACCTTCAGCATCACCTGGTCGCGGCCGCGGACGGCGATCGAATTGACGACCTTGTCGGTGCCGCCGGCGAGGCGGGAGGCCAGATCGAAGGCCTGCTGCGCGTCGATCGGGCTTGCCGCCGTGCCGGTCAGCACCACGCCGTCGCCGACGCCGTCGATACGGATGTCCGAGTTCGGAAGCGTCTGTTTCAGTGCGGCGCGCACGCCGTTGAGGTCGCGCGTGACCGCAATGTCATAGGCCGCGATCTGCTGGCCCGCCGAATCGAAGAATATGATGTTGGTCTGGCCCACCGCCGCGCCGATGATGTAGGCGCGCTGGGAGGAGCGGACGACGGCGTTGGCGATCTTCGGATCGGCCACCAACACGTCCTTGATGTCGCGCGGCAGGTCGATCACGATCGACTTTCCGATCCCGAGCGAAACCGCGCGCGCGTTCATCTGGCCGTCCATGGCGGCGGGCGCCGCGGCGCGATAGTCGCTTGCCTTGACCGGCGTCAGGGCCGGATTGAGCGTCAGCGCTGCGACCGCCGAAAATGACAGGGCGCGGACGATAAATGTCCGCAGCATCGGCTGATTTCCCCTGCACTTCATAACGAGCGTCCTTTCGGTCACTTCTGCATCGACTGCTGGCTGGCCACGCCGTATCTGACGACGCTGATGCTGTCGCCGCGCCGGATGGGTTGGCCGTCCGTCTTGTTCTCGACCATGTTGATGTCCGCGATGCTGCGCAGCGCCAGCGAAAGCGTGCCACTCTGCCATTGCATATCCTCGGGCTTGAGCGACTGGCCGAGGCCGATGTCGCCCCTGGCGACCAGAATATCGAGGGTCTGCAGCTGCGCGACCGGCTCGGACGCGGCTGGCTGGTGGTCGGATCCGCTGGCCGGATTTGCGGCAGTGCCGCCAGCGCCCATGGCGATGGTCAAAACGACAATGCGAGCGGTATTCATACGCTTCACTTTCCACATTACGCCGCGACGCTTCCGCCGCCGTGATGGGAGTTGACCAGCTATTCGTCAAAGCATGGTTAATGAGGCGTGAGTAAATTGCCTTAACGGTGCGTTACCGTTCGAAGGATCAACGCATTGCGAGGTGCGTGACGTCGATCGACTTGATCCACTCGGTCTCCGGATAGACCATCAACGCGCCGATCGCGAGCGCGATGCCGTAGGGGATTCCGGTCTGTTTGTCGTGGAGGCGGAGCAGCCAGGCCTGGCCCGTGAGCGGCCGGGGGAGCGGCCATTGCCTGGCATAGAGCAGCAGCAGCGTCAGGGCGCCGCCGAGCAGCGACGCATAGAGCAGATAGTTGAGCAGGTGATCGAAGCCGAACCAGAGCGCTACCCCAGCCGCGACCTTGGCATCGCCGCCGCCGACCCAGCCCATCGCGAAACAGCCAAAGGCCACGACGAGGACAGTGGCGCCGGCGCCGAGATGCATCAGGAAATCGTGCAGGCCCATTCCGCCCAGCGGCGCCAGAACCAGAAAGCCGGCCACCAGGGCCAGCGATATCCGGTTCGAAATCGTCATGGTGAAAAGGTCGCTCGCGGCCGCGAATGCCATCAGGGCCGGAAACAGCATGAGGCGGGCAATATCGAGGATCATGGATTCACACAGCCCGTGCTGCCAACGCGAAGGCCGGGAAGACCTGAAAGAAGACGTTCCAGCATCCGGCGAACCTATCGGCGAGAAGTGAACAATCGGAAAACGGCCCGCACGAGACGGATCCCGCAAAAACCGCGAGTCTCGGAAACGACCCTAAGTCGCGCAAACGACAAAGGCCCCGGGTGACCCGGGGCCTTTGAAGCAGATTGCGACGATCGCTTATTTCAGCGAGGTCGAGATCGTGCCGAAGTTGGTCGACAGCTTGCCGCCGACGCCCTGAACGGCGGTGATGATCGCGATCGCAATACCGGCGGCAATCAGGCCGTATTCGATGGCAGTCGCGCCGGACTCATCCTTGACGAAACGCGAAACGAGATTCTTCATAATAGATAACTCCTGTGTACACGTGGCTGGTCGAACTATCATTTGGTCTCGCCGGCGTTCTCAGCACCGTGACCATGACGTCACCCTAAAAGCCGACCATTGCGGCGCAGTTAATTCGGTTGCGTAAAACCGCGGGGAACTCGCTGTTCTCACTCAGAGTAAACGCGGAATTAAGCCAGTTGATAAAATGCGCGTATTATTGCGGGCCTTGCTGTCGCAGCCGCGTACGGCCTGAATCATTGCCGAATTCACCGCTCCTTAAGCGCGAGGGTGATACCCCTTGGGTCTCCCCATCAAGCGAGGCCGTCATGTCGGGTATGCCGTTGGAAGTCATCGAGATGATGGGCCAGACCATGGCGAAGGTAGTGCCGGTTACGATCGGCCTCGCCCTGGTGTTCACGGTGCTCTCGCATTTCTGGGCCTGCAATCCCGGCAAGCCGTGGTGGCGCAAGCGCGAACTCATCACCGACATCTGCTACTGGTTCTTCGTTCCCGTGTTCGCCCGTGTGTTCCGCATCGGGCTGTTGGTGCTCGGCGCCGGTGTCGTCTTCAACATTCATGATGTCGACGCCCTGATCGCATTCTACGACAATGGCCACGGGCCGCTGGCCGCGCTTCCGCTCTGGGTGCAGGCGCTGCTGTTCCTGGTTGCCTCCGACTTCATGCTGTATTGGCTGCACCGGATGTTTCACAGCGGCGGCTTCTGGAAGTACCACGCGATCCATCATTCTTCGGAAGATCTCGAGTGGATTTCCGCGGCGCGGTTTCACCCCGTCAACCTGTTCATCGGAACGATCATGGTGGACGTCATCCTTCTGATGGCGGGCATCTCGCCCAACATCATGCTCTGGGTCGGTCCGTTCACGACCTTCCACTCGGCGTTCGTCCACGCCAATCTGAACTGGACGCTCGGCCCGTTCAAATATGTGCTGGCGACGCCGGTGTTCCACCGCTGGCATCACACCTCGCAGGAAGAGGGCGGCAATACCAATTTTGCCGGCACCTTCCCGCTCTGGGATATTCTGTTCGGAACGTTCCGGATGCCGGAAAACAAGCTGCCGGACAATTACGGCGTCGACGATCGGTCGGTGCCGGTCGAAATCGGCGGACAACTGGCCTATCCGTTTCGCCAGTAGCGCATTCGAGGAAAGCATGCCCTCGGACTTGATCCGGGAGTGAGATGCTGGCCGGAAGATCCAGCGCGGTGGCCCGGCAGATTTCTCGGAAGTCTTCCTCACGGCGGAATTGACCGCCCAATCCGATCGCGGCACGCTGCGCGTCTGAGCCTTGCAGAAATCGAGTTCTGGGGGGCGCTTTATCGCGCAAGGTGCTAAGAAGCGGCAATGTTCCTGGGCCTGGAAATCGTCGAGATGCTTGGCCAGACGATGGCCATCGTGGTGCCGGTCACGATCGCCCTGGCGCTGGTGTTCTCGGTGCTGGCGCATTTCTGGGCCTGCAATCCCGGCCGGCCGTGGTGGCGCAAGCGCGAGCTGGTGACCGATCTCGCCTACTGGTTCCTGGTGCCACTGTTCGCCCGCGTGTTCCGGATCGGGCTATTGGTGCTCGGCGCCGCCCTGGTGTTTCAAATTCATGACGCCGACGAACTGATCGCCTTCTATGACAATGGTCATGGGCCGCTGTCGACGCTGCCGCTGTGGCTGCAGGCGGTGCTGTTCCTGGTGCTCGCCGATTTCATGATGTACTGGCTGCACCGCATGTTCCATGGCGGCGGCTTCTGGAAATACCACGCCATCCATCATTCCTCCGAGGATGTGGACTGGATTTCGGCGGCGCGCTTTCACCCCGTCAACCTGTTGCTCGGCACCATCGGGATCGACGTCGCGCTGCTGATGGCGGGTATTTCGCCGAACGTGATGCTGTGGCTTGGCCCCTTCAACATTTTCCATTCGGCGTTCGTTCACGCCAATCTGAACTGGACGCTCGGCCCGTTCAAATACGTGCTTGCCACTCCGGTATTCCACCGCTGGCATCACACCGCGCAGGAAGAGGGCGGCAATACCAATTTCGCGGGCACCTTTCCGCTCTGGGACATCCTGTTCGGAACCTTCCGGATGCCCGAAGGCCGTTTGCCGGACAATTACGGTGTCGACGATCAGTCGACCTTCCCGCGCGAGATCGCAGGGCAACTGGCCTATCCATTCCGGAAATAGGCTCGGAACGCGAAGCGTCGGGCGTCAGTCCGGTTCCCGACAGCGGGGTTTGTTAACGCGACTTCGATGCGCTCCCTTAACCTTGCTTTGACCTATATCCGGCTAGACTCGCTTCAGCGCCGGAAGCGTCGCTGCGTCATGTATGAGTAAAAGCGTATGAACACCGCCCGAATTATTGTTCTGGCCATCGCAATCAGTGCTGGCGGTGTTGCCGCATACCTTGCGAGCGGTATCGACAAAGAAGCCCCCGCACCGGTCGCAGCAGTACCACAACTGCCGACGGTGGACGTGCTCGTAGCCAAAGATGACATCGGCCTTGGCCAGACTGTCGCCGCCGAAAACCTGCAGTGGCAGACCTGGACCGAGTCGTCTTCAAGCGGCAGCTTCATTCGCAAGAAGGACCGGCCCGAGGCCATCACCCAAATCGTTGGCTCCATCGCCCGCATGCCGTTCATCGCGGGAGAACCGATTCGCGAGCAAAAGTTGGTCAAGGCGAACGGTTCAGGGTTCATGGCGGCGATCCTGCCGACGGGAATGCGGGCCGTCTCGACTGAAATCTCGGCCGAAACCGGGGCAGGCGGCTTTATTCTGCCGAACGACCGCGTCGACGTGATTCTGTCGAAGCGCGAGAAGCAGCAGAGTGTCGATGGCGGGGGGCAGCCGCCCGATATCATCTCCTCCCAGACCGTTCTGACCAATGTCCGGGTTCTCGCCATCGACCAGGCCCCCAAGGAAAAAGAGGGCCAAAACGCGGTGCTGGGAAAGACGGCGACGCTGGAAATGACGCCTGATGAAGTCGAGATTCTTGGAAAAGCGCGCCTGAGCGGGAGTTTATCACTGGCGTTGCGCAGCATCACGGACAGCAAAACGGCGGCCGTTGCTCCAACCGGCAACAGCAAACTGGTCACGGTTTACCGCGGAAGCACCAGCGCCGACGTGCTGAGTTGCACGCCGCTTTGCGCCCGGCGGTAGAGAGTTAACGGCGGCTTAACGGCGCGGGTCGTTCTGCTTCTATCCGCCGAAACACTTCGACAATCTGTTTCGGCTACTTATGACGGCAGTTCCGCACGCGCCTGAGGTCGCTTCGATGCCGTCGCATATCCGCTCTTTCAGCCAGTTGCTGCGCCGTTTTCGCCGCAATCGCGGTGGCTCGGTCGTCGTCGAGTTCGCGTTTGTCGCGCCGATATTCTTTGCGCTGCTGTTTGCGATCATCGAGACGGCGTTGATGTTCTTTGCCAGCCAGGTGCTCGAGACGGTGACGCAGGATTCGGCGCGCATGATCATGACCGGTCAGGCGCAGAACCAGCAGCTCACTCCGGCAGAGTTCAAGACGGTCGTCTGCGGCAAGGTCGCCGCGCTGTTCGAATGCAACAAAATTGAAGTCGACGTACAGAGCTATCCGCAGTTCAGCGACGTCGACGTCGGTAACCCGATCACCAAGAAGGCATTCACCAATCCGAACAATTACAAACCCGGCGGCCCCGGCGACATCGTCGTGGTGCGGCTGTTCTATCGATGGCCGATCCTGGTCACCAAGTTCGGTTATGACATTTCGAATCTCTCCGACGGCACGCGGCTGTTGACCGCAACTGCTGCGTTCCAGAACGAACCTTTCAATTAAGGGCAGGGCGATGAGTCTGATGACCAGAGTTTGGCTTCGCATGCGGCGTTCGGCGCGCGCTCTGCCCGGTGACACAAGGGGTATCGCGGCGGTCGAATTCGCCATGGTCGTGCCGGTGATGCTGGTGTTGTTTTTCGGTACGGTCGAGTACTCGACGGCCGTCGCGGTCGACCGCAAGGTGACGTTGATGGCGCGAACGCTGTCCGATCTGACGTCGCAGAACGTCTCGGTGACGACTGGTCAATTGAGTAACATATTCAATGCCAGCACCGGCATCATGACGCCGTATCCGTCATCGGAGGTGAATGCCAGGATCGTGGAGCTCTACATCGACAAGGATCTTGTCGTGCGTCAGATCTGGACCGCTACGTCGGGATCAACGCCGCCGGCGGGTACCGTGACTGTACCTGCCGCACTCAAGGTCGCCGGCTCGTATCTGATCTATAGCGAGGTCACGTACCAGCATAAACCGATCATCGGCTATCTGATGCCGAAGGCCGGGAAAAATTTGAGCGACGTCACCTATACCCGTCCGCGTCAGTCACTGTGCGTTTTCAATCCGCCGCCTGCGGTTGGCGCCACTGGTAGCTGTCCCACTACTTAGGTCGCGCGGCGCAAGGGTAGCGCCTCTGCGACGCATAAAAAAAGGCCGCGCCATGGGCGCGGCCTTTCGTTATTTCGAAGCAATTTTCAAGGGCGCGCCGGGCGTCCTGAAAAATCACTCATCCAGCGGCGCGCAGATTGTCGGCCGAAGATTTGCCAGAGCGACGATCGGCCACGATTTCGTAGCTGATCTTCTGGCCTTCACGCAGCGTACCAAGACCGGCACGTTCGACAGCGCTGATGTGCACGAACACGTCATTGCCGCCGTCATCCGGCTGGATGAAGCCATAGCCCTTGGTTGCGTTAAACCACTTCACGGTTCCCATGCTCACGGGGGTAGTCCCTTCTCAGATATACTAGTCGTAGCCCACCTCTCGATGGGCTGGTGAGATCGAATTTTTGGAAGGGTCGTCAGCGTCTAAACCGGCTGTACCGGTGGATAGCTAATGTCGTCCGGCCGAAAATCGATGCTCAATATTATTCGATCAAGGGGTCCAAAACAATCCTGAGGTGCACGATTTTTTGAACAGGGCATGCCCGGTCCATCGCGCACCGACATCAGCTGTCGGGCACGATGGCAATCGGTCGTGGGAAGCCCGTTACCGGCGGCGGAACTGGCCGCCACGCGGCGGTGCACCACGCGGGGCACCGGTCGAGGGACGCTCATCCTTGTGACGGAAAATCAGCCGGCCCTTCTCCAGATCATAGGGCGACATTTCGATCGTGACCCGATCGCCTGCCAGCGTCTTGATCCGGTTCTTCTTCATTTTACCGGCGGTGTAGGCAACAATTTCGTGTCCTGCGTCGAGCTGCACGCGGTAGCGCGCGTCGGGGAGGATTTCGGTCACCAGTCCTTCGAACTGGATCAGCTCTTCTTTAGCCATATTTGTCTCCAGATCGATCGAGGCTAGCGCTGCGGCCGATGGGTACGGTTGGGTTGGGTATTCGGGCGGCTCTCGCGATGCAAGAAGGCGACGCCTTGAATGCCTTCGCTGTTGCCACCCTGCGCCGGACGCGGCGACTCATGCCGGGTCGGCTGCGACGCGGCATTATTACCACCTCCGCGGCGGGGACGGCGAGGGCCTTTTGAGCCCGGCGATTGCTCATGGGAACGGCCGCCATGGCTATGGCCGTTGGCGGCGTGGCCACGCGGTGCGGAGCGTGCGCCCCGGTTCTGGGACGGCTTCTGGGACGGCGCAGGCGCGGTATCGCGCGTGCCGGGCGTGCGGCGGTCTTCGCGGGGCAGCGCCACGCGGATCAGCCGCTCGATGTCGCGCAGATAACCCATTTCCTCGGCGCCTGCGATCAGCGAGATCGCAACGCCTTCGGCGCCGGCGCGCGCGGTGCGGCCGATGCGGTGGACATAGGTTTCCGGCACGTTGGGCAGGTCGAAATTGAACACATGGCTGATGCCGTCGACGTCGATGCCGCGGGCGGCAATGTCGGTGGCGACCAGGGTGCGGATCTCGCCGGAGCGGAACGCTGCCAGCGCCCGCTCGCGGTTGTTCTGCGACTTGTTGCCGTGGATGGCGTCGGCCCGAATGCCGACCTTGGCGAGGCCCTTTACCACCTTGTCGGCGCCATGCTTGGTGCGGGTGAAGATCAGCGCGCGGTCGACCGGCTCCTGCTTCAGGAGCTGGGCCAGGATCCCCGCTTTGGCGGCGAAATCGACCTGGATGATGCGCTGGGTGATGCGTTCCACGGTGGAGGCCACCGGCGTCACCGCCACGCGGGCGGGATCGCGCAGCATCGCTTCGGCGAGCTCGGCGATGTCCTTGGGCATGGTGGCCGAGAAGAACAGGGTCTGCCGCTTGATCGGCAGTTTGCCGACGATTTTGCGGATGTCGTTGATGAAGCCCATGTCGAGCATGCGGTCGGCTTCGTCGAGCACCAGGAACTCGACCTGGCCCAGCTTGAGGCCGTTGCTCTGCACGAGATCGAGCAGGCGGCCGGGGGTGGCGACCAGGACTTCGACGCCCTGCATGAGGGAGCGGACCTGACGGCCCATCGGCACGCCGCCGATCGCCAGCGTCGAGGTCAGGCGGATGTGGCGGCCATAGGCGTTGAAGCTGTCGAGGATCTGACCCGACAATTCGCGGGTCGGCGAGAGCACCAGCACGCGGCAGCTCTTGGGCTGCACCCGGACGCGGTTCTCCAGAATGCGGTGCAGGATCGGCAGCGCAAAGGCCGCGGTCTTGCCGGTGCCGGTCTGGGCGATGCCGACGACGTCACGGCCGGTCATTGCGAGGGGGACGGTCTGGGCCTGGATGGGTGTGGGGGTGAGGTAATTTTCTTCCTTGAGCGCACGCGAAATGGGATCGGCAAGGCCGAAATCCTGAAAGGAGGTCAAAAGGTGGTTCTTTCCATTAAAAAGGCAGGCGCCCGGCCGATACAGCCAGGAGCGCGCGAGGGGGTGTCTGAGACACCCGCGTGTTTGGGGCGTCGGTTTTGCTAGGCTGAAGGGGCAAGCCAGAAACCGTTGAACGGGATCAGAACACGCGGCTCGCAAGGACCTGATGATTCTCTAGGTCACGGGGCTCATATGGAACATGAACGCGGCGCTTTCAAGGTAAATCGCCGGATATGCTTGGCGCGGTTAAGAAACAGCCGGAAATTCGCTCGTCCCACCGGGCCAGGCGCACACTCGTTGGCCCCTGCATCGCCAAATTTTCGTGCCGTAAAATTAGACAAATGGCCTATTTTGCTTAAAATATAGACTGTTTGCCGCAAAAGAATACATTTACTGGGTCCAAAAAATAGGCAGATTTCTTGCCGTTTTCTCCGCAAGCGGAAGATTCTACTGCAGTTCTATAGACTTACCCTGTGCTCAGACCGTGGCATGGTTCTTGCGATTCCGGTAACGCAGGCGGCCGTTGGGGCCGTTTCGCAACGTTTCACGCCTGCGTCAGGGAGATGACATTTCATGCTTGCACAACTTACCCACGATATAGCGACGCTGAGCCGCCGCCGCTGGCTGGCGGCGACCGCTGGTCTGGTTTTGGGCCTCGCTGCGTTCACCAATGCCAAAGCGGCCGACGACACCATTAAGGTCGGCGTGCTGCATTCACTTTCCGGCACCATGGCCATCAGCGAAACCACGCTGAAGGATACCGTCCTCTTTCTGATCGACGAGCAGAACAAGAAGGGCGGCATACTCGGCAAGAAGCTCGAGGCCGTCGTGGTCGATCCGGCGTCGAACTGGCCGCTGTTTGCGGAAAAGGCCCGCGAGCTGATCACCAAGAACAAGGTCTCCGTCGTATTCGGCTGCTGGACCTCGGTGTCGCGCAAATCCGTGCTCCCGGTGTTCAAGGAACTGAACTCGATCCTGTTCTACCCCGTGCAGTACGAGGGTGAAGAGAGCGAGCGCAACGTGTTCTACACCGGTGCGGCGCCGAACCAGCAGGCGATCCCCGCGGTCGACTACCTGATGAAGGACGAGAAGGTGAAGCGCTGGGTGCTGGCCGGCACCGACTACGTCTATCCGCGCACCACCAACAAGATCCTCGAAGCCTACTTGAAGTCGAAGGGCGTCAAGCAGGAAGACATCATGATCAACTACACGCCGTTCGGTCACAGTGACTGGCAGACGATCGTGGCCGACATCAAGAAGTTCGGCTCGGCCGGCAAGAAGACCGCTGTTGTCTCCACCATCAACGGCGACGCCAACGTTCCCTTCTACAAGGAACTCGGCAACCAGGGCATCAAGGCGACCGACATTCCGGTTGTCGCGTTCTCGGTCGGTGAAGAAGAACTCGCCGGCATCGACACCAAGCCGCTGCTCGGCCATCTGGCCGCCTGGAACTACTTCCAGTCGATCAAGGATCCGGGCAACGAGAAGTTCATCAAGGCCTGGCAGGCCTACACCAAGAATCCGAAGCGCGTGACCAACGATCCGATGGAAGCACACGTCATCGGTTTCGAAATGTGGGTCAAGGCGGTCGAGAAGGTGAAGTCGACCGACGCCGACAAGGTGATCGACGCGCTGCCCGGTATCGAAGCCAAGAACCTGACCGGCGGCACCTCGAAGATGCTTCCGAACCATCACATCACCAAGCCGGTGTTCATTGGCGAAATCAAAGCCAACGGCCAGTTCGACGTGGTGTGGAAGACCCCGGGCCTGGTGGCCGGCGATGCATGGTCGAAGGAGCTCGACGGCTCCAAGGACCTGATCGGCGACTGGGTTGGCAAGAAATGCGGCAACTACAACACCAAGACCAACAAGTGCGGCGGTCAGGGCTCCTGATCTCGATCTGATCCGAAGGATCATGGTCTGACGTCCATAAGAAACTTCCAAGAGAAGACCGGAAGGCGGCGATGTCGCCGCCTTCCTTTTACTTCCGCCGGGGTCGTACAGTGCCTGCCAATGTCTTTGACCGCCTTCGCGCGCTTGTTCTTTCCGTATTCCTGATTGCTGCCTTCGCTGTGCCGGCGCTGGCGGGTCCGTTCGAGGACGCGGTCGCCAAATTCGCCAATGACGAATTCTCCGACACCGACGAGGCGATTGGCCTGATCGCTTCGTCAGGCAACGCGCTGGCCTTTCCGATCATCAGTGCCCTCCAGGATGGCCGGCTGTCGGCCGATCCGGAATCCAAGAAAGTTTTCGTCACGCAGGCCGACGGCAAGATCATCGAGGCCGCGACCGGGGCTGCGGTGGCCAGCCTGCCTGCCGGCGCGTCCGCCGTTCGCCTCAACAACCGCCTGCGCCGCACCGTGGAGGCCGCCCTTGGCAGCCTGACCCTGTTGTCCCCCGATCCCGCCAAGCGGATCGCGGCGGCGCAATCGGTGTTCAAGAGCCATGACGAGGCTGCGCTTCCGGTCATCGACGGCGCGCTGGCGAAAGAGACCAACAAGGCTGCGAAATCGGCTTTTGCCGAGGCCCGCGCCGCCATCCTGCTCTACAAGTCGGATGCGTCAGACGCCGAGAAGCTGGAGTCCATCGCCATCATCAAGGCGCGCGGCGATCAGGAAGCGCTCGCGCTGTTGACGGGCCTTGGCAGCGACGCGCCGCCGCTGGTGGCGCAGGCCGCGGCCGGCGCGATCTCCGCGATCCAGAGCAATCTTGCGCTGTGGTCGATGGTGCAGAACGCCTGGTACGGCCTGTCGCTGGGCTCGGTGCTGCTGCTCGCCGCGATCGGGCTTGCGATCACCTTCGGCGTGATGGGCGTCATCAACATGGCCCATGGCGAAATGGTGATGATCGGCGCCTACACCACCTTCGTGGTGCAGGAGGTCATCCGCACCCGCTATCCCGGATTGTTCGATTATTCGCTGCTGATGGCGGTCCCGCTGGCCTTCCTTGTTGCCGGCGCACTCGGCGTGGTGATCGAGCGCAGCATCATCCGCTTCCTCTACGGCCGCCCGCTGGAAACCCTGCTCGCGACCTGGGGCCTCTCGCTGGTGCTGCAGCAGGCGGTGCGAACCGCGTTCGGCCCCACCAACCGCGAAGTCGGCAATCCCAGCTGGATGAGCGGCGCGTTCGAACTCGGCCAGATCACCATCACCTATAACCGGCTCTGGATCCTCTGCTTCACGCTGGCGGTGTTCGCGATCCTGCTCGCGATGCTGCGCTACACCGCGCTCGGGCTCGAGATGCGCGCGGTGACGCAGAACCGCCGGATGGCGGCGTCGATGGGCATCGCCACCTCGCGCGTCGACGCGCTTACCTTCGGCCTCGGCTCCGGCATCGCCGGGATCGCCGGCGTGGCGCTGTCGCAGATCGACAATGTCAGCCCCAACCTCGGCCAGAGCTACATCATCGACAGCTTCATGGTGGTGGTGTTCGGCGGCGTCGGTAATCTCTGGGGCACGCTGGTCGGCGCCTTCACGCTCGGCATCGCCAACAAGTTCCTGGAGCCGGTGGCGGGGGCCGTGCTCGGCAAGATCGCGATCCTGGTGCTGATCATCCTGTTCATCCAGAAGCGGCCGCGCGGCCTGTTCGCGCTCAAGGGACGGGCGATCGAAGCATGACGCCGCATGTCCTCACCCGCTCGCTGGATCGCAGCGCAACCGTCTTCCTGTTGATCGTCGCCGGTCTCGGCGTGCTGATCCCGCTGTCGAACCTGCTGCTGCCATCAGGTTCGATGTTCCAGGTGCCGACCTATCTGGTGGCGCTGTTCGGCAAATATGTCTGCTATGCCATTCTGGCGCTCTCGATCGATCTGATCTGGGGCTATTGCGGCATTCTCTCGCTCGGCCATGGCGCGTTCTTCGCGCTCGGCGGTTACGCGATGGGCATGTACCTGATGCGACAGATCGGCAGCCGCGGCGTTTACGGCAATCCGGTCCTGCCCGACTTCATGGTGTTCCTGAACTATCCGTCGCTGCCCTGGTACTGGTACGGCTTCGACATGTTCTGGTTCGCGGCGCTGATGGTCTTGGTCGTGCCGGGCCTGCTCGCCTTCTGCTTCGGCTGGCTGGCGTTCCGCTCCCGCGTCACCGGCGTTTATCTGTCGATCATCACGCAGGCGATGACCTACGCGCTGCTGCTGGCGTTCTTCCGCAACGATTTCGGTTTTGGGGGCAATAACGGCCTGACCGACTTCAAGGACATTCTGGGCTTCAACGTCCAGGCCGACGGCACCCGCGCCGCCTTGTTCATTCTGAGCTGCCTGGCGCTGATCATTGCCTTCCTGATCTGCCGCGCGGTGGTGACGTCGAAACTCGGCAAGGTGCTGATCGCGATCCGCGACGCCGAGTCGCGCACGCGATTTCTGGGCTACCGCGTCGAATCCTACAAGCTGTTCGTGTTCACGCTGTCGGCCTGCATGGCCGGCGTCGCCGGTGCGCTCTATGTGCCGCAGGTCGGCATCATCAATCCCGGCGAGTTCGCGCCGGGCAATTCGATCGAGGCGGTGATCTGGGTGGCGGTCGGCGGCCGCGGCACGCTGATCGGGGCTGCGCTCGGCGCCATCGTGGTCAATTACGCCAAGACCGTGTTCACCTCGGGTCCCCTGGCGCCGTATTGGCTGTTCATGCTGGGCGCGCTGTTCATCCTGGTGACGCTGCTGCTGCCGAAGGGCATCATCGGCACCTTCAACGCCTGGTATGAGCCGTGGAGCGCGAAACGGCTGATGGCCGAAAGTGCGGCGCGCGAAGACGGCGTCAACGAACCGAACCCGGCGGAGTGAGCGCATGAACGTCATCGGTACAAGGACGACGTCCGCGCTGCTCTATCTCGACGGCGTGCACGTCTCGTTCGACGGCTTCCACGCCATCAACAATCTGTCGCTGACTCTGGAGCCGGGCGAGATGCGCGCCATCATCGGCCCCAACGGCGCCGGCAAGACCACGATGATGGACATCATCACCGGCAAGACCAAGCCGGACGAGGGGGTGGTGCTGTTCGACGGTGTCACCGACCTGACGCGCCTCGATGAAACCCGCATTGCCGAACTCGGCATCGGCCGCAAATTCCAGAAGCCGACGGTGTTCGAGAGCCAGACCATCGAGGACAATCTGCTGCTGGCGCTCAATGTCGATCACAGCGTCAAGGGCACGCTGTTCTGGCGCGGCAGCAAGCCCGACGCCGAGCGCATCGAGCGCGTACTGGAAACCATCCGCTTGAAGGATTCGCGGACCAAGCTCGCCGGAAGCCTGTCGCACGGCCAGAAACAATGGCTCGAGATCGGCATGCTGCTGGCGCAGGATCCGAAACTGCTGCTGGTCGACGAACCCGTTGCCGGCATGACCGACGTCGAGACCCATCAGACCGCCGAGCTGCTCAAGGAAATCAACAAGGACAAGACCATCATGGTGGTCGAGCACGACATGACCTTCGTGCGCGAGCTTGGCGTCAAGGTGACTTGCCTCCACGAAGGCACCGTGCTGGCCGAAGGATCGATCGACCAGGTTTCAACCAATGACCGCGTGGTCGAAGTGTATCTGGGGCGGTGATCCAATGCTGAACGTCGATAATATCAGCCTCTATTACGGCGCGGCGCAGGCGCTGCGCGGCGTCTCGATCAAGGCCGAGCCCGGCAAGGTAACCTGTGTGCTCGGCCGCAACGGCGTCGGCAAGACCTCGCTGCTGCGCGCCATGGTCGGCCAATACCCGATTGCCTCGGGTTCGATCACGCTGAATGGCGACGATATCACCGGCCTCAAGCCGTATGAACGGGCCCGAAAAGGCATCGGCTTCGTGCCGCAGGGCCGCGAGATTTTTCCGCTGCTGACGGTGGAGGAAAATCTCAAGACCGGCTTTGGCCCGCTGAAGCGTGACGACCGCAATATTCCCGACGACGTGTTCTCGCTGTTTCCGGTGCTGAATTCGATGCTCGGCCGGCGCGGCGGCGACCTCTCCGGCGGCCAGCAGCAGCAGCTCGCGATCGGCCGGGCGCTGGTGATGCGGCCGAAACTGCTGCTGCTCGACGAGCCGACCGAGGGGATCCAGCCCTCGATCATCAAGGATATCGGCCGCGCCATCTCCTATCTGCGCAGCCTTGGCACCATGGCGATCGTGCTGGTCGAACAATATCTCGACTTTGCCTGCGAGCTCGGCGACAATTTCGCCGTCATGGACCGGGGCGCGGTGAAGTATGCGTGCGACCGGAGTGCGATGGATCCCGCCGAGATCAGCCGCCAGATGGCGCTGTAACTTTAAAGCGGATTGAGGCGCGGCGGCCGGTTTTGGGGAACGGATGCGGACCGAAACGACGGGCGCAGCTTCATCGACTTTCGCTGACAACCGGGCCCGGGGCGCGGTGAAGTTCGACGTGCGGCTGCAGGATGGTGTCACCCGCCGCGGCGTCTTGCATGAATCCGGCTCGCTCCGCGTAAGGTTTCCCTCACCCGAGGACGACGGCCTGTCCGGCGTGTTCGTCAACACGGCGGGCGGCATCGCCGGCGGCGACCGTTTCGACATCGACATTGTGGCCGGTGAGGGCGCGCGGCTGACGTTGACGACGGCGGCGGCCGAGAAGGTCTATCGCGCGCCGGGGCCTGCGGCCCAGCTCAACATTGCGCTCAAGGCCGAGGCGGGCGCGCACCTTTCCTGGCTGCCGCAGGAGACCATCCTGTTCGACCGCGCGCGGATCTTGCGGCGCATCGATATCGACCTAGCTGATGACGCCTCACTTTTGCTGTGCGAGATCGTGGTGTTCGGCCGCGCGGCGATGGGCGAGCGGATGCTGCACGGCGAATTCATCGATCGCTGGCGGCTGCGCCGTGGTGGCCGGCTGGTGTTTGCCGAAACCATCCGGCTCGACGGCGATATCGGCGCAAAGCTCGCGCAACCTGCCATCGCCAAAGGCGGCGTCGCCATCGGCACCGCGCTGATCGTGCCCGGCGACGAAGCCGTGGTGGAGCGGATCCGCGAAGCATCAGACGCGTTCGGCGGCGAGGTCGGAATCTCCGCATGGAATGGATTTGCAATGGCGCGCTTCTGTGCCCAAGATGCAGCGCGGCTCCGCGCCGACATGATGACCGTGCTCGGCCGCGCCTCAGGCGTGCCGCTGCCAAGACTCTGGCTCAACTAACGTCTCTGGCTCAATTAGATCGATCCAATTACTCGAGTGCCCGCATGAATCTCTCCCCCCGCGAAAAAGACAAGCTCCTGATCTCGATGGCCGCGATGGTGGCGCGCCGCAGGCTGGAGCGCGGCGTCAAGCTCAACCACCCCGAGGCGATCGCGATCATTTCCGATTTCATCGTCGAGGGCGCGCGCGACGGCCGCACGGTGGCCGACCTGATGCAGGCCGGGGCGCAGGTGATTACGCGGGCGCAGTGCATGGACGGGATTCCCGAGATGATCCACGACATCCAGGTCGAGGCGACGTTTCCGGACGGGACAAAGCTCGTCACCGTGCACGAGCCGATACGCTAAACGCACGTCATTCCGGGGCGGCCGCAAGGCCGAACCCGGAATCCAGAGATTATCGATCGAGATTCCGGGTTCACGCTTCGCGTGCCCCGGAATGACAGGAGAGAGAAATGATCCCCGGTGAACGCTTCATCCAGGACGGCGAGATCGAACTCAATGCCGGCCGCAAGACCGTGACGTTGACGGTCGCCAATACCGGCGACCGGCCGATCCAGGTCGGCTCGCACTACCATTTCTTCGAGACCAATCCGGCGCTGAAGTTCGACCGCAAGAAAGCCCGTGGCATGCGCCTCGACATCGCCGCCGGTACCGCGGTCCGTTTCGAGCCCGGCCAGACCCGCGACGTGCAACTCGTCGCGCTCGCCGGCAAGCGTGTTGTTTATGGCTTTCGTGGCGAAGTGCAGGGAAAGCTCTAAGCAAGGCTGCCATGGGACAGGTTGCAAAGGACACGGTCGAAATTGGAGTCGTACTCCAGGGCGGCGGCGCGCTCGGAGCTTACGAGTTCGGCGCGATGATAGCGCTACTCGAATTGATGGATGCCATCGAAGCTCGAGGCAGGACCTTGCGGTTGGTAGCGGTAACCGGAGTATCGATTGGTGCGATCAATGCGGCTTGCGTGGTCGGCGCCAAAGACCGAGCCGACGCGCGCAAGCGCCTGCGTTCGCTTTGGTCCGAGCTGGCGCTGGAGACACCAAAACATTGGTGGGCTGCCGCAGGCCGCAATCTGGCATTGTTTGGTGTACCCGGCTTTTATTCACCTCGCCGGGATATCTGGAATTTCTTCAACTGGACCAACTTCTACGACACCAATCCGATGCTCGGAACGCTGAAGAAGCACGTGGATTTCGATTCGCTGAACAGCAGTCCGACCGCCTTTGTAGTCACGGCGGTCAATTTATCCTCCGGCGAACTGATCCGCTTCCGCAATCATCCACACAAGACGGAAGCAAAGACCGAGATCGGTCCGAGCCATGTACTGGCGAGCGGCAGTCTGCCGCCGGGATTTCCAGCAACCGCGGTCAACGATGCGAGTTTCTGGGACGGCGGTGTTGTCGATAACACGCCGCTCGGCGACGCCATCCATGCTTTTTCCGGATCGGCCGACGTCGATCGTATCCTGATCGTGATGAATCTGTTTCGGAAGAACCGCGCGGCGCCGACAAACATGATCGAGGTCAATGATCGGCTGGCCGAGCTGCGCTACGGCAATCGGCTTCGGCAGGATGGCGTGAACGCGCGCACCATAAACATGCTGCTGCGGATTATCGACGATCTGGCGGCCGCGGTCCCCGAAGGACAGCTCGATCACAAGCTCAAGGACCGGGTTCTTGATGCGGGACGCTTCAAGGTGCTCGACGAGATCACCGACATCGATCTGACGGACCCCGCACTCATGGCGGAAGCCGGCTTGCCGCTTTCGTCCGAAGAGTCCGGATCCTTCCGCGATTTTTCTGCCGCAGGCATCAGGCGCCGTCATGATATCGGATACAAACTTGCCCAACTGAAGCTGCAAAAATTGTTCGAAGCACACGGCTTGCTGCCGGCTTCCCACTGACCAGGAGTTCTTCATGTCGATCAAGATGCGACGTTCCGTCTATGCCGACATGTTCGGGCCCACCACCGGCGACCGGGTGCGGCTGGCCGATACCGATCTCATCATCGAGGTGGAAAAGGATTTCACCGTCTACGGCGAGGAGGTGAAGTTCGGCGGCGGCAAGGTGATCCGCGACGGCATGGGCCAGTCGCAGGTCACCAACCGGCAGGGCGCGGCGGATACTGTCATCACCAACGCGCTGATCGTCGATCACTGGGGCATCGTCAAAGCCGACGTCGCGATCAAGGAGGGTATGATCGCCGCGATCGGCAAGGCCGGCAATCCCGACATCCAGCCGGGGGTCACCATCGTGATCGGCCCCGGCACCGACATCATCGCGGGCGAAGGCAAGATCCTCACCGCAGGCGGTTTTGACAGCCACATCCATTTCATCTGCCCACAGCAGATCGAACATGCGCTGATGAGTGGCGTCACCTCGATGCTGGGTGGCGGCACCGGCCCGTCGCACGGCACCTTTGCCACCACCTGCACGCCCGGCCCGTGGCACATGGGGCGGATGATCCAGTCGTTCGACGCGTTCCCGGTCAATCTCGGCATATCGGGCAAGGGCAACGCGGCGCGCCCGGCGGCGCTGGTGGAGATGATCAAGGGCGGCGCCTGTGCGCTCAAGCTGCACGAGGATTGGGGCACCACGCCGGCCGCGATCGACAACTGCCTGTCGGTGGCCGACGATTACGACGTCCAGGTGATGCTGCATTCCGACACGCTGAACGAGTCCGGCTTTGTCGAAGACACGGTGAAGGCCTTCAAGGGCCGCACCATCCACGCCTTCCACACCGAAGGCGCCGGCGGCGGCCACGCGCCGGATATCATAAAAATTGCCGGCCTGAAGAACGTGCTGCCATCCTCGACCAATCCGACGCGGCCGTTCACGCGCAACACCATCGACGAGCATCTCGACATGCTGATGGTGTGCCACCATCTCGACCCGTCGATCGCGGAAGATCTCGCGTTTGCCGAAAGCCGGATCCGGAAAGAAACCATCGCGGCGGAAGACATTCTGCACGATCTCGGCGCGCTCTCGATGATGTCGTCGGACTCGCAGGCCATGGGCCGGCTCGGTGAAGTCATCATCCGCACCTGGCAGACCGCCGACAAGATGAAGAAGCAGCGCGGCTCGCTGCCCGAGGACAAGGGCAACAACGACAATTTCCGCGTCAAGCGCTACATCGCCAAATACACCATCAATCCCGCGATCGCCCATGGCGTGTCGAAGCTGATCGGCTCGGTGGAGAAGGGCAAGATGGCGGATCTGGTGCTGTGGTCGCCGGCGTTCTTCGGCGTCAAGCCGGATTGCATCATCAAGGGCGGCTCGATCGTGGCAGCTCCGATGGGCGATCCCAATGCGTCGATTCCAACGCCGCAGCCCGTGCATTACCGGCCGATGTTCGCGGCCTACGGCAAGGCGCTGACCGCCTCATCCGTCGTGTTCACGTCCAAGGCAGCAATTACAGGCGGGCTTGCGCGCAAGCTCGGCATCGCCAAAAAACTCTATCCGGTCAAGAATACCCGGGATGGTATCTCCAAGAAGAGCATGATCCACAACGGCGCCACCCCCAAGATCGAGGTCGATTCCGAGACCTATGAGGTACGCGCAGACGGCGAGCTTCTGACCTGCGCGCCGGCCGAGGTACTGCCCATGGCGCAGCGCTATTTCATGTACTAGGCTTTCGCCCGGGCGATCAAAGCCAGAACAAAAAGTCCGGGAGAATTCACGTGATTTACGTCGTTGCCACGCTGACCATCAAGCCTGAAACACGCGCCGATTTCATTGCGGCGGCCACCGCCTGCATCATGGAAACCCGCAAGGAGCCGGGCAACATCGCCTATGATCTGCATGAAAGCGTCACCGACCATTCCAAGATGGTGTTCGTGGAGCAGTGGGAGAACATGGAGGCGCTGGGGCCGCACCGGACCGCCGAGCACATGAAAACCTTCGGCCGCGTCGCGGTCAAATGCATGAGCGCGCCGCCGAAGATCGAGTACATCACCCCCGAAAAAGTCGAAACCCGCTAATCAAGAAAAACGAGGGAGAGAAATCCATGATCTACGTCATCGCCACCACGCCGATGAAGCCGGAAAACAAGGACGACTTCATCAAGGGGCACAAGGCCTGCACCGCCGAGACGCTAAAGGAGAAGGGCTGCATTTCCTATGACGGCAATGTCAGCGTCAACGATCCCAATCTTTATGTGGTGGTGGAGCGCTGGGAGACCCGCGACGACCTCAACGCGCATGGCCGTGCGCCGCATATGAAGGTGTGGCGGGAATATTCGTCGCAGATGAAGACGGCGCCGACGGTGATCGAGATCATCAGCGACGGCAAGGTGGAGAAGTTCTGACTCCAATGATTAGGGCAACACGCGTTCAGGGCCAGCATCGCTGGACGGAAGCCGCCGCCGATACCGTGGTGCTCGATTTCGACGATCGGCACCGGCGGCGGATGGCGATGACGGGCACCCGCGGGCTCGAATTCCTGCTCGACCTGGAACACGCGATCGCGCTTCGCGGCGGTGACGCGCTGGTGCTGGAAGACGGTCGCCTGATCGAGGTGGTCGCCGCCCCCGAGCCGCTGATCGAGATCCGCGGCGCCGATCCGCTGCATCTGGTTCGCGTCGCCTGGCATCTCGGCAACCGCCATCTGCCGACCCAGATCATGCCGAAGGGCCTTCGCATTCGCCGGGATCATGTGATCGAGGCGATGGTGAAGGGCTTGGGCGCGCGCATCATCGAGATCGAGGCGCCGTTCGATCCCGAAGGCGGCGCCTATGCGGGCCACGCGCTTGCGCCGGAAGCCGCGCATGGGCATGCCGGCCACGACCATTCCTCGCACGGTCACTCACACGATCACGACCACCACCATCATCATGATGAGCATTGCGACCACGATCACCACCACCACGATCATTCCCATGCTCATGACCACAAGTGAGCCCGTCCCGGCTGACGGGATGACGGCAGACGAGGGAGCGGCGCTGTACCGGCTGATGACGTGGCTGTCGCCGGCCTTTCCCGTCGGCGCGTTCTCCTATTCCAGCGGCATCGAATGGGCGGTGGAGGCCGGCGACATCACCGATGCCGCCTCGTTGCGCGAGTGGCTGACGGCGATGCTGGCCGACGGCTCGGGCTTTTGCGACGGCGTGTTTCTGGCGCAGGCGCACCGGGCGGCGACTGCAAACGACAAAGCCGCGCTGCGCGAGATCGCGGAGCTTGCCGCGGCCTTCGTGCCATCGCGCGAGCGCCAGCTCGAAACCTCGACCCAGGGCCGCGCCTTCATCGACATCGCGCGCTCGGCCTGGACCTGCGACGGCCTCGACGGGCTGGTTTCAGCCTGCGGCGGCGTCACCATCTATCCCGTCGCGGTCGGTCTCGTCAGCGCCGCGCACAAGATTCCCCTGGCGCCGGCGATGCATGCGTTCCTGCATGCGGTGGTCTCGAACTGGATTTCCGCAGGCGCGCGGCTGGTACCATTGGGGCAGACCGACAGCCAGCGCATCCTGGCCGCGCTGGAGCCGGTGGTGGTCGCGACCGCGTCGCGCGCGCTGCAGGCCTCGCTCGACGATCTCGGCAGCGCGACGTTTCGCGCCGATCTCGCCAGCCTCCGGCATGAGACGCAGTATACGAGGCTGTTCCGGTCATGATGTACGACCGCTCTTCGCATCCGTCGTCCCCGCGACCCGTCTCCGCCAAGGCTTCGCCGGGGTTGTGGTATGAGGCTCGCCGAAGCTTTAGCGAAGGCGGCAGGCGGGGACCCATAACCACAAATGTTCGCGGTTATGCCGGGCTGGAGCTCCAGCTTGATACAAAAACTGAATTCGGTGGTTATGGGTCCCGGCTCGCGCTTCGCTTGGCCGGGACGACAATTGAGGGAATTTTTTAAATGTCCAAATCTCACGGCCCGCTGCGTGTCGGCGTCGGCGGTCCCGTCGGCTCCGGCAAGACCGCGCTGATGGACCTGCTCTGCAAATCGATGCGCGAGCGTTACGACATCGCCGCGATCACCAACGACATCTACACCAAATGGGACGCCGAGTTCCTGGTGCGCTCGGGCTCGCTGACGGCGGACCGCATCGCCGGCGTCGAGACCGGCGGTTGCCCGCACACCGCGATCCGCGAGGACGCCTCGATGAATCTCGCGGCCGTGGCCGACATGCGCGCGAAATTCCCCAATCTCGATCTGGTGCTGATCGAGTCGGGCGGCGACAATCTGGCCGCCACGTTCTCGCCCGAACTCGCCGATCTCACGATTTACGTCATCGACGTCGCCGCCGGCGACAAGATCCCGTCCAAGGGCGGGCCGGGCATCACCCGCTCGGACCTGCTGGTCATCAACAAGATCGACCTCGCGCCGCATGTCGGCGCGTCCCTGGAAAAGATGGATACCGATGCAAAAAGGATGCGGGGTGAGCGCCCCTTCGTGATGACCAATCTGAAGAAGAGCGAGGGGCTCGAGCGCATCATCGGCTTCATCGAGACCAAGGGCGGCCTGCGCCCGGCGCCGAAGGCCAAGGCAGGTTAGAGGCAGGGTAGCGGCAGGTTAGAGGCGGGTTAACGCCGCCGGATTTGGTTAACGGCCGCGGCCCACGGCCCTGCGTCGGCGCGCCTTCTTAAATCCGCCATCACGGGGCGCGACGGTGGCGGGATGTCGCTTCTTGGATATTGCTGGGATGCCTGGAACCAAATTGGTCCGACTTCATTAGCATCTTCTGGCCCCGCGAAATCAGCGTTAACGGCGGCCACGTGTTGCCCGCTGCCAACCAGTTAGTTGCGTGCTGATGATCGCTCATTCATATTCGCCCGCGATCGGCCGTCGTCCGGTTTCTATTTGTTGCCGCCCCGGCAGACCTCGAATGCTTCCTTCACGTTTACGCCAACACTTCATTCCCGAGTAAGCGAGTGGTCCGGCTGGGTTTCATTATCGGCTTCATCGCGCTGATTGGAGGTCTGCTCTCCGGTCTTGCGGCCTATCGCGTCCATGAACAGGAAGTGACCCTTGACGGCATCGCGCTGGCGCGCGCCATCGACGTCCACGCCAGCCTGGTGCAGGACCGGCTGACCGAACGCGAGCTGCTGGCGCGCGTCGCCTCCGGCCTGTTTCGCGCGCCGTCGGTGCTCAAGGCCAACATGCTGCAGCCGCTGCGCGCGTCGATCTACGCCTTCAAGACCGATTTCGTGGTCGCCAACTGGATCGCGCGGCTCAAGCCGGATGAGTTGGAAGCGGCACGTGCGGTGCTGAAGAGCTCAGGGTTCACCGATCCGACGATTCGCGATTTCGACGACCGGCCGCTGGATATGAAGGCGATCGACAAGCCGATCAACGTGCTGATGGATCTCGAGCCGCGCAGCGCGGATACGCTGAGCTTTCCGGGCCGCGCTTACGACCGCCACTCGATTATCGGGCCGGTGCTGACGCAGGTGATGGAGGGCGGCAAGCCGGTGGCGTCGGACCCGATCCCGCTGTTGCGCAAGGATGGTCCGGTCGGAATCGTGCTCGCCGCGCCGGTCTATCAGGAAGGCTCCAGCGAGGCCGCAGGCTTCGTCACGTTCTCCTACGAACTCGCGACGCTGATGCTGACCAATGACGACCGGTCGCTGTTTGCGGTGGTGCTGAAGGACCCGAGTGACGCCAATGACGAATTCGTCGCCAACGACCAGGGTGCGGTCACATTGCAGCCGGTCAGGCCGGAGGGCCCGGCGCCGTCGATGGTTCGCACCGTGACCTTCGGCGGCCGCGACTGGTCGCTCGGCTATTACGCCAAGACCAACGTGGCCGTGCGGGCGCAGCAGACGGCGGTGATCGTGGCGGCGATCGGGCTGGCGCTGACCGGCATCGTGTGCGGCCTGTTCGGTTATGTCGCCTACAACAATTTGCGGCTCAGCCGCGAGATCCAGGTGCGGATCGGCTTCGAGCGGCGGCTGACGGCCGTGATCGACGAGCTCAACCACCGGGTCAAGAACATCCTCGCGGTGATCCAGTCGATCGTGACGCGAACGCTGCGCCACGGCTCCGACATCGACGTCTCGCGCGAACTTTTGATCGGGCGCATCCATGCGATGTCGAACGTGGTCACGCTGCTGAGCGAGAGCCAGTGGCAGGGCGTCAAGCTGAAGGGGCTGTTCGAGGCGCGCGCGATACCGCATGCCGATCGCATCGCGGTCAACGGCCCGGACATCGCGGTGAGCGCGCGCGCCGCGCAATCGCTGTCGCTGTTGTTCTTCGAACTGGCGTCGCATTCCGACGAGGGCCTGTCGCTGGTCGGCAAGCATCCGCATATCGTCGCGAACTGGGAAATATCGGGCGAGGAGCCGGATACGGTTTTCCATTTCCGCTGGGAGGAGTTCAACACGTCAGCGGCGACCCGGCGCGAGGACAGTGATTTCGGCCTGATCCTGCTCGACCGCGTGGCGCCGGAAGCGCTCGGCGGCACCGCCAAGCGCTTCTTCACCGATGTCAGCTACGTCTATGAGCTGACCGCGCCCATGGTCACCGTCGTCGACATGACCGAACGCGACCGCACCGAACAGCTCTCCGCCCCGGTGCGGCCGGTGAAGTAAGCGCTCCCTTTTGCGTTCGTGTACGCAAGAATTCTCCCCGTCATTGCGAGCGAAGCGAAGCAATCCATCTCGCCGCGGAAAAGCAAGAGTGGATTGCTTCGTCGCTGCGCTCCTCGCAATGACGGTGAATGTTGTCTCGTTCCAACGCGTCATCCGGAACCACTCCCGTCCCCCACGCATTTATTCGTATCAATCAGATGACGGACGGAGACCATCCATGGGACGCTATCTGCTGTTATGGGTGCTCGGCATACCTCTGCCGATTCTCGTGCTGATCTACGCCTTCGGCGGCCTGAATTAGACTGGAAACCCGGAACTTCCCGACAACAAAAAAAGGCGGCCCGGTCGGGCCGCCTTTTGCGTCATGCGAACCGATGCATGTCAGCTGTTGCCGCCGATCACCGCGCGCACCGTGTTGTCGGGGCCGAAATCCTCGGCGCCGTCGACATAGAGCAGGGCGGAAAGCTTCGAGCGCGCGCGGTTGACGCGGCTCTTGATGGTGCCGACTGCGCAGCCGCAGATGGCCGCGGCGTCCTCATAGGAGAAGCCGGAGGCGCCGACCAGGATCAACGCTTCGCGCTGGTCTTGCGGCAGCTTGTCGAGCGCGACGCGAAACTCCTCGAACTCCAGATGCGCGTTCTGCGCCGGCTGGGTCTTCAGGGTTTTGGCGTAATTGCCCTCGGCGTCCTCGACCTCACGCCGCCGCTTGCGATAGTCGGAGCGGAACAGGTTGCGCAGGATCGTGAACAGCCATGCCGGCAGGTTCGATCCGGGCTGGAACGAATCGATGTTGGCGATCGCGCGCAGCAACGTTTCCTGCACCAGATCGTCCGCACGGTCGCCATTACCACTGAGCGAGATGGCGAACGCGCGCAAGGACGGTACCGACGCCAGGATGTCGTCGCGAAGTGAATCTGTGAGAGGCATTAGCTACCTCCATTGTTTTTGTCAGGTTCGCCGCCGCCCTGAGCGGCGGTCGCCGCCTCGGGCCCGTCGAGCTTCCGGATCAGCTCCGCAAAGCGGTCTGGTACCCCTTGGCGCACCACGTCGTCATACATGGCGCGCAGCTGGTGGCCGATTCTAGACTGGATCTCGGCATTGAGACCGCCCTGCTTCTTTACTTCTTTCATGATGTCATCCACGCTTCCCCGAGTGTTAAGTACCTTGTATTTCAAGACTTTTCCTCGAAATTAGGCCTTGGCCGCCCGCGCTCTTGGTCAAACCTAATGCGATGGGTTCAGAAAAGTTCCGAAATTAGGGAACTGTTTGAAGGAACTTTTTTGCCCCTCAGGCGTATTCGGGGATGACAGGGGAACCGGGTCGCCCCGTTTCAGGATAGGTTACGCCGGACCAGGCGTTCAGGTTCGACCCAGATGTGGCCCGCACAGGGCCTCAGACAAGGATGGAGTGGGGATGTCCCGATCACAGCTCGTTGCTGAACATTTGCCGCTGTTGCGGCGCTACGCCCGCGCGCTGACCGGAAACCAGTCGTCAGGTGACGCTTATGTCGGGGCCATGCTGGAGGCCTTGCTGCAGGATGGCTCGCTGCTCGACGAAAAGCACGGTCCGCGCGCCGGACTGTTCCGGCTGTTCACGCAGATCTGGAATTCAGTCTCGGTCAACGAGAACCCTGATGTTGCGACGCTGGCTCTGCCGTCGGAGCGCCGGCTCTCGAACATCACGCCGTTGCCGCGCCAGGCGTTCCTGCTGCTGTCGCTGGAGGGCTTTTCCGAAGAGGAAGTGGGTTACATTCTCGGCACCGATATCGCCGAGACCCGTAAGCTTGCCGACGCCGCCGGCCGCGAGATGGCGGCGGAAATCGCCACCGACGTGCTCATCATCGAGGACGAGACCTTCATCGCGATGGACCTCGAGAGCCTGGTGAAGAATCTCGGCCACAACGTCATCGGCGTCGCGCGCACCCATGCCGATGCGGTCGCGCTGGCCAAGAACAAGAAGCCGGGCCTGATCCTCGCCGACATCCAGCTCGCCGACGGCTCTTCCGGCCTCGATGCGGTCAACGAGCTGTTGAAGGTGTTCGAGGTCCCCGTGGTGTTCATCACCGCCTATCCCGAGCGCTTCCTCACCGGCGAGCGCCCCGAGCCGGCGTTCCTGATCTCAAAACCGTTCCAGCCCGCGATGGTTTCGGCGGTGGCGAGCCAGGCGCTGTTCTTCCAGCGCAACTCCCGCAACCGCGCGCCACGGGCGGCGACGGGTTAGGTAGCAAAGCTATCGCTTGAATCGAAAACGGCGCGCTTCGCGCGCCGTTTTTCTTTGCGTCGTCCCGGCTTTCTTTCGTCGTCCCGGCGAAGGCCGGGACCCATACGCCGCGGCCCGAATTGGTGGAAAGAAAGATAACGACTAGCGCGCGAGACAATTGTCGCCGGTGGTTATGGGTCCCGGCCTTCGCCGGGACGACAATAATTGTGAGCCGCGCGCCTCAACGACGCGCCCCGCTCACCTCCCTGATATCGCGCTCCAGCGCATCGACCCGTGCCGGATCGGCGTCCCAGGCGAACATGAAACGCGCGCCGCCGCCGATGAACGTATAAAACTGCCAGCCGCGCTGGCGCAGCGCTTCCAGCCGGTCGGCGGAGGCGCGCAGGAAGACCGCGTTGGCCTCCACGGGAAACATCAAATTGAAATCCGGCAAGTCGGCCACCGCGGCGGCGAGCCGCGCGGCGCCGGCGTTGGCATGCTGCGCATTGCGCAGCCACGCGCCGTCCTGCAGCAGCCCGACCCAGGGGGCCGCGAGGAAGCGCATCTTCGAGGCAAGCTGCCCCGCCTGCTTGCAGCGATAGTCAAAATCCTCGGCCAGACGCGGATCGAAAAACAGGATCGCTTCGCCGACCGCCATGCCGTTCTTGGTGCCGCCGAAACACAGCAGATCGACTCCGGCCTTCCAGGTCATCTCCGCCGGCGAACAGTTCAGCGACGCGCAGGCGTTGGCAAAGCGGGCGCCGTCCATGTGCAGCCGCAGGCCGATTTCGCGGCAGGTCGCCGCCAGCGCCCGGATTTCACCCAGCGAATACACCTGGCCGGTCTCGGTCGGCTGCGTGATCGTGACCACGCGCGGTTTCGGGAAATGGATGTCGGATCGGCCGGTGGCCAGAGAGCGCACCTGCTCCGGCGTCAGCTTGCCGTCCTCGCTCGCCGCGATCAGAAGTTTTGAGCCGTTGGAAAAGAATTCCGGCGCGCCGCATTCGTCGGTCTCCACATGCGCCGACGAGGAGCAGATCACGCTGTGATAGGACTGGCACAGCGACGCCAGCGCCAGCGAATTGGCGGCGGTGCCGTTGAAGGCAAAAAACACTTCGGCGTCCGGCTTTTCGAACAACTCCCGGAACGCGTCCGACGCGCGCTGGGTCCAGGGATCGTCGCCATAGGCGGTCGCGTGCCCCTGATTGGCCTCCGCCATCGCCGCCCACGCCTCCGGGCAAATGCCGGCATAATTGTCGCTCGCAAACTGCTGGGGATTGGGGGGCATGGCGGGTCGATTTCCTGATGTCATGGGCGCCATCGCTAGCATGAGGCCGCAACAGGCGCGAGGTTTGCCCCCCGAAAATCGCCAGAGAAAACAACGACTCGCAGGCGATGAACGCTTTGCACGGCTGGCGCCACTAAGCTCAGGACGGGCACTTGAGCCCAGCCCTCTCAACACCGGAAATCCATCCAATGAAGCGTCGAACGAAAGTTGTTTTGCTGGTCAGCGGCCTGCTGGTTGCGGCGGCCGCTTCCACGGTAGGCGTGCTGACGGTGGCGCTCGCGAAAGTGCTGGATCCCTATGATTATTGCGCGACCGGCTATTCACCGCTGGTCGTCCCGTGCGCCCTTCATTGGTCATCGCGGACCACCACTCAGGGGACTCCGGCAATCCCGTCGAACACGCCGCCCAAATTCCAGGGGAGCTATACCGACAAGACGGCATGGGCCATTGCTGACTGTCCGCAGAATGCCATCGGCAGGCGGCTGCTCTGCAGCGTCAGTTCGGACGCCAAGCCCGCAGAGGCCGCGAGCGACGATCTAGTCTCCGGCTTGCCGCGGCCGAAGCCCTGGGTTGTCACGACGGGCAAGAGTTCACGGTTCATTGACGCGGTTCACGTCGAAACGCCGCTCGATCTCGCAGGCACACTCCGCTTCTATCGCGAGGCACTCGCCAAGCGCGGCTGGACGGAAAATGAAGGCGCGGTCATCGAGCGAGACAAGGCCACGATCACGTTCGCCACCAAGGATGGACCGGCGCAGCTTCGGCTCACCCGCCAGGGCGACAGGACGATCGCCGATTTGTCGCAGCGCAAGCCTGCGGACGCGGATGGCGACATCCTGCCGATGCCAGGGCAAATGCGGCTGCGGCTTGGCAACGGCGCGAAGGAAGCGGCCGTCATCACCGTCAACCAGCAGACCATCAATTTGGGCGCTGGCGCCGGAGAAAGTTTGACTGACGATGCCCATAGCGGACGCAAATCGCCCAATGGTCAGGAAGTCAATCTGCCGCCCGGCAAATACAAGGTCAGCCTCAAGCTCGCGAGCGGCACGGCGCACAACCGGGAGTTCGAGTTCGCTGCCGGCGAGACCTGGGGCCTCGTGGTCGGCAAGGACGGCACCCCGCTCCCTGTGCAGCTTTATTGACGTGGGTGGCTCGGCTCGCGCCGATGTTCCTGAATTTTCAAAAAAAAGCGGGGCGCGACCGGCATCACCACGGTCGCGCCCCACATCACCGGTCTATGGGGCAGGGGGAATGACCGGCTTTTGGAAAGACTCACAAGCCGGGGAGTCGTTCCAGGCGCCGTCAAATATTTTCGTACACGGTTAAGTGATCGGTTGTCCGCCGAACCCGCACGGCCTGGTTCGTGTTGTGTTCATGATCGCCATGGGGCGAGGGACACACCAACATGTCACAGATTCATAAGGGAATTTTCGGCTCGCTCGCGATCGCTTTGACCCTTGGCGCGGGCGCGGTCCAGCTCGCATTCGCCCACGACCTGATCGGCAGTCGCCAGGCTACGGCCGCGGCGCCCGAAACCGGCGTCAATCGCGCCGGCAAGTCCGACCGCGCATCGGTTCCCGCGGCGGCCGGGCAGACCCAGACCATTGCGCTGCGCCACGACGGCGTCGCCGATACCTCGGTGCTGGTCCGCGTGCCTGTTGCGAAAGCGGTGCGCAACGAAACGCGCAATGGTCCGGCGCCGACACCGCCGGCGACCAAGCCCGCGTCCAAGAAAATCGCCATCGCCTGCGAGCCGCCGGTCAGCGTCCTGACCGACGTGGCCAAGCTGCTCCAGCCCGGGCGGTGCGTGACGTAAGGGGTTCTTGAGTCGTCTCTCCCCCTCGTCATTCCCCGATGCGCAATTGCGCATCTGAGGGCGCGCGTAGCGCGAGCCCGGAATCCATCAGGCCGCATGCACTGTCGCACTATGGATTCCGGGCTCTCGCTACGCGAGCCCAGATGCGCAATTGCGCATCGGGGAATGACGGCTGAGTGCCCGACGGGCAAATCAGTTCTGAGTTTCAGAAATCGTGTCAAGTAGAAAATTTCTGTAAATCAAAAATATTTCTGTTGTCGGCCGACCCAAATCAGTGCGCATCTATCGCCATCCCGTCCCACTCAGAGGGCGTCGGCCGTCGTCACGGACGTTGGACGGGTTGCGGTGGACGCTGGTTTACGCCTCGACGACGGCGTGGATAAGCGTACGGCAAAACCGTGTGGTCCTGGCACCCGTTGCAGGTGTCAAGCTGTCGGGTAGGCGAGAGCTGAACGGCAGCGACGGAGTCAACCAAGAACTCGTCTCCGGGGAGATCACGGCATAAGCCGTAAAGCCATTGCGCAGGGAAGGCCGGGTGTTCTCCGCTGCCCTGTATGCTCGTGTGCACTTTGTTTTGTGCAAACCGCACGCGAGACCGCGGGTGCAGCGCGCACCCGGTCTTCCCTGCGCCCTCATTTTTCGAGGGCAAGGAGATTTCTGGCAAAGCTCGGGCATATCAGGCCGCGAGATCGCGAAGGTGTGTTCAGTGCAGCAACACCAATGCTGTCGTCCCGGCGTTCGCCGGGACGACAGCAACTCACAACAGCTCCGGCTGTTCCGCCATGAGCGCGTCGCCGACGGCGATGCTGCCGCCCGCCGTCACCTCGGCATAGATCCCGCAATCGCCATGGCCGAGCCTGCGTTGCAGCGCCTGCGGGATCGCCAGATCGCGCTCCGCGGTGTCGGGGTCGACGTTGACGGCGGCGCAGCGGACGATCCGCTTCACCACCTTGAGCCTGACGTCGCCGATCGCGATCGTGCGGTCGAGCAGGTCGAACTCGTGCCAGGCCGGCCAGCCCTCGACATAGAGGTTGGCGCGGAAGCGCAGGGGATGGACGGGGTGATCGACCATGTTCTCGATAGCGCGGACGCTGGCAAGGTTAATGATCGAGACCACCTTGCGGGCGACGTCGGAGAAACTGTGGCCCGGGCTGGTCAGGATTTTCGGCGGCCCTTTGATCTGGCTGGCATAGCTGGTGGCGAAGAACGCTTCGATGGCGGCCCGGCCCTCGGCGGTTTCAAGGTTGCCCTGGGCCGCGATCGCGCCGTTGTGGCGGATGGTCAGCACGTGGCTGGCGTCGTCGAAATGGGTCTGCAGCGCCGCCAGCCAGCCGTCCCGCTGCAGCATCAGGAAGTGCGGTTTTGGCAGCCATTTCGGCGCGTCCGGATCGAAGCCGCTAGGGCCATTTTCGATGGCGTAGCGGCGGTCGGCCAGCAGGGTCTCGCCAGCGGTCAGGGCCGCTCGCGGCAGCGGTTCAGGGGTCAGGCCCTTGACGGGATAGCGGTAGATACCGGTGATCTCAGGGGGTTTTGGTGAGGTCATCCGGCCTTTTAAGAGATTCTTTTGCAGCCTGCCACTACGCTGAAATTGCAAAATCGGCCTCTTCCGTTTTTGGCCTGACATGCCCACATTTGCGCCAAGCCTGTAAAATGATGGCGACGACCACCGGCTGGTTGAGGAAAGTCAGCGCGGCCGCGTGGAAACCCAATGAAGATGCCGCGCTTATGCCTTCGGGGTAGGGGTGGCAGGCCGAGGGAAGTGAAGAATGAATATTGAGAAATACACCGAGCGTGCGCGCGGTTTCATCCAGTCTGCGCAATCGCTGGCCGTGCGCGACGGCCATCAGCAATTCTCCCCGCTGCACGTGCTCAAGGTGCTGCTGGACGATAGCGAAGGCCTGGCCGGTGGTCTGATCGACCGTGCCGGCGGCAACTCCCGCGCCATCCTTAAAGCCACCGAGGATGCGCTGGGCAAACTCCCGAAAGTATCCGGCAGCGGCGCGGGTCAGGTCTATCTCGCCCCCGAACTGGCGCGCGCGTTTGACGCTGCGGAAAAGGCCGCCGAAAAGGCCGGCGACAGCTTTGTTACCGTCGAGCGGCTGCTGCTGGGCCTCACGCTCGAGAAAGGCAGCGAGGCCGCGACCATTCTGAGCAAGGGTGGCGTCACGCCGCAGAACCTCAACGCGGCGATCGAAAGCCTGCGCAAGGGTCGCACCGCTGACAGCGCCACGGCGGAAAATGCCTATGACGCGCTGAAGAAATATGCCCGCGACCTCACCCAGGCCGCGCGCGACGGCAAGCTCGATCCGGTCATCGGCCGCGACGAGGAAATCCGCCGCACGATTCAGGTGCTGTCCCGCCGCACCAAGAACAATCCCGTGCTGATCGGCGAACCCGGCGTCGGCAAGACCGCGATCGTCGAGGGCCTGGCACTGCGGATTCTCAACGGCGACGTTCCGGAGAGCCTGAAAGACAAGAAGCTGCTGGTGCTGGACCTCGGCTCGCTGATTGCGGGTGCCAAATACCGCGGCGAGTTCGAGGAGCGGCTGAAGGCCGTGTTGGCCGAGGTCACTTCGGCCGAAGGCAGCATCATCCTGTTCATCGACGAGATGCACACGCTGATCGGCGCCGGCAAGGCCGACGGCGCGATGGACGCGTCCAATCTGCTGAAACCCGCGCTGGCGCGCGGTGAACTGCATTGCATCGGCGCCACCACGCTCGACGAATACCGCAAGCATGTCGAAAAGGATGCGGCGCTGGCGCGCCGGTTCCAGCCGATCTTCGTTTCCGAGCCGACGGTCGAGGACACGATTTCGATTCTGCGCGGCCTGAAGGACAAATACGAACAGCACCACGGTGTGCGGATCACGGATTCGGCGCTGGTCGCCGCCACCACGCTGTCGAATCGCTACATCACTGACCGCTTCCTGCCCGACAAGGCGATCGACCTGATGGACGAGGCCTCGGCGCGGCTCAAGATGCAGGTCGATTCCAAGCCGGAAGAACTCGATACGATGGATCGGGAGATCATCCGCCTGAAGATCGAGCAGGAGGCGCTGAGGAAGGAAAGCGATGCCGGCTCCAAGAGCCGCCTGCAGACGCTGGAAAAGGAACTCGCCGAGCTCGAGGAGAAGTCGGCGGCGCTGACGGCGCGCTGGAGCGCGGAGAAGAACAAGCTCTCCGACGCCCAGAAGCTGAAGAGCGAACTCGATGCCTTGCGCATCGAACTCGCCAACGCGCAGCGCCGCGGCGAATTCCAGCGCGCGGGCGAACTGGCCTATGGCCGGATCCCGGAGCTGGAGAAGAAGCTTGCCGACATCGAAGCCAAGGAGAATCCCGGCGAGATGATGGAGGAGGCGGTTACCGCCGACCACATCGCGCAGGTGGTGTCGCGCTGGACCGGTGTGCCCGTCGACAAGATGCTGGAGGGCGAAAAGGACAAGCTGCTGAAGATGGAGGGCAGTCTCGGCCAGCGGGTGGTCGGCCAGGCCGAAGCCGTGCGCGCGGTCGCGACCGCGGTCCGCCGTTCGCGCGCCGGCCTGCAGGATCCGAACCGCCCGATGGGCTCGTTCATGTTTTTAGGGCCCACCGGCGTCGGCAAGACCGAACTGACCAAGGCGCTGGCGGAATATCTGTTCAACGACGAGACCGCGATGGTCCGCCTCGACATGTCCGAGTACATGGAAAAACACTCGGTCTCGCGGCTGATCGGCGCGCCTCCGGGCTATGTCGGCTATGACGAGGGCGGCGCGCTCACCGAAGCGGTGCGGCGGCGGCCCTATCAGGTGGTGCTGTTCGACGAGATCGAAAAGGCGCATCCGGATGTCTTCAACGTGCTGCTGCAGGTGCTCGACGATGGCCGGCTGACCGACGGTCAGGGCCGCACGGTCGACTTCCGCAACACGCTGATCATCATGACCTCGAACCTCGGTTCGGAATTCCTGGTGAACCAGCCGGAAGGCGAGGACACGTCTGAAGTGCGCGATCAGGTGATGGGGATGGTGCGGGCGCATTTCCGCCCCGAGTTCCTCAACCGGGTCGACGAGATCATCCTGTTCCACCGCTTGCAGAAGAGCGAGATGGGCCGGATCGTCGAGATCCAGTTCGCGCGGCTGCAGAAGCTCCTGGAGGAGCGCAAGATCACGCTCACGCTGGATGCCGCGGCGCGCGACTGGCTCGCCGCCAAGGGCTGGGATCCCGCCTATGGCGCCCGTCCCCTGAAGCGGGTGATCCAGCGCAATCTGCAGGATCCGCTGGCCGAGATGATCCTCGAAGGCTCGGTCGCCGACGGCGACCGCGTGGCGATCTCCAGCGAAGGCAACGTGCTGACCTTCAACGGCAAGGCGCCGCAGACCGCCGAGATCGCGACCTTCGAGGCGCCGATCCCGAAGCGTAAGCTGAACTGAGCGGGTCAGGCGGCGCAGCGACGCTTCCTGCAATGCACGCAGGGCGACATAGACAATGAAACAGCCTGCCTCGCGCAGGCTGTTTTTTTTAGGTGATTGCAGCGGCGGCAAAGATCTGCCGAACTGATTGATTCAATTGTGCAACTTTGGCGCGAGGCGGGTGGTCACACCCAAAGGAGGTGTGGTGTAAAAGCGACACGCATGCCGATTTAACGCTCGCGCGCGCTCACGCTACTTCTTCGTGACCTTGTAAATCGCGTTCTCCAAATCCGACGAGAAGTAGATCACCCCGGACGCGCCGACGCCGACGCCGGTCGGGATGTTGGACGGCAATCCGCCGGGGGCAGGGGCGAGGCCGATCGGCAGGTTGCCGGCGATCTCGGTGACGGTCCCATCCTTCGGATTGATCCCGACAATGCGCTTGGCGCCGACTTCGGCGACGACCAGCATTCCGTCGGGTCCGAGCGCGATGCCCTCAGGCATTTTCAGGTCCTTGGCGATGATTGTCTTCTCGCCGTTGGTTCCGATCTTCGATACGCGGCCGGCGAAGGCTTCCGTGACATAGACCGCATCGCCCGATGCGGTGGCGGCCATGCCGACCGGTCCCTCCAGGTCGCCGGTCAGAACAGTACGGTCCTTGCCGTGCTCGCCACTGGCGCGGATCAGCGATTTACTGCCGAGTTCGTTGACGAGAATGGATCCGTCACCGAGCTTGACGGCGTCGTGCGGCGCCTTGAAGTCGTGGAGCATCTCCCTGGTCTTGCCGGTCTTGCGGTCGATCAGCTGCACCGTGCCGGTGAACCAGCTCGACAGGATCACGTCGTCGCCCCTCGCGGTGGCGCTCATCGGATATTCCAGCGTCACGCCGTCGGCATGCATGCGGGCAGGCTCGGAGACCTCGCCGGTGGCGCCGTCGACGGTGCGGTAGGCAAACACGTCGGCGACATAGAGGGTGTCCTTGCCGCCGTCGGACACGACGCCGATGCCACCGGGCAACGCCAGCTTACCGATGATGACTTGTTTGGCAGCGCCGGTTTCCGGATCGACCTCCTGGATGCCGTTATCGGCCATGTTGGAAACGAAGATTCGGTCCTTGTCATCGATCGCGAGGTTGTCGAGCGAGGGCTTGAGCTGCGCCACCATTTTCTTGGCGCCGGACTTCGGATCGACCCGCACCAACTGGCCGAGCGCGGTGTCCACGACCCAGAGATTGCCCTTGGAATCGAAATTGACCGCCGCCGGAATCTTGAAACCGTCGGCGACCACAGTCAGCTCGGCCTTGTCGACGTCGACCCTGGCGACCTGGCCCTTGAACCAGAGCGGGCCGTAAAGCTTGTCGTCCGGCCCGAACTCGAATCCATTGAGGCCGCCCATCTTCTCCATGATCTTGCGCGGCGGCTTGGCGCCCTCGACATCGATCTCATAGAGCGCGTCGCCGAGGAATACCTGCGTCGCATAGAGCCGTCCGTCCTTGCGGAACGCGAGCGAGTTGATGCCGGGCAGGCCGGAGGCCAGCTTCTTGACCGGGCCGTCGCCCTTTCGCGAGTAGAGGTCGCCGGTCAGGAATGCGGTCCACGCCATGGTGCCGTCGGGGGCAAATGCGATGTCGTCGGCCATGCCTTCCGGCGAGGCAACCGCGATCTTGGCCGTGCCGCTCGTGCGATCGACTTCGTAGAGCGCCGCACCTGCGACGCTGCCGGCGAACAACCGCCCGGCCTTGTCGATGCCGAGCCCATGAACGCCGTGAAACGCCGAGCCTGGAACGAGTTTGGTAACTTCATATGTCTGCGCCGAGGCGCCGGTGGCAAGAAACACTGCCGCAGCCACGGTCGCACCGAATGCAAGCCTGCTCGTCATGACGCTACCTCCCGTTTTTTATTATGGAGGTGAGTATTCGTTCGCTTGCGGGGTTTGGCAAACAAAACTTGTAAGTGCGGCGCGGCCTCGCCGCCACAAAAATGACAACGCGCTAGGAACCCGTCCCTTCAGAATTTAACGAGAGTTCAGCCTGTATGGAGATGACAGGCGACCGCGCGTCCCGGACCGAGTTCGCGGAGCGGCGGCTGATCGGTTTTGCACACCGCCATGGCGCGGGGGCAACGGGTGTGGAAGCTGCATCCGGGCGGCGGCCGCAGCGCGCTCGGCACTTCACCTGAAATCACCGCACGCGGCCGGCGCGCCTCCACCTCGGGATCGGCGACGGGCACCGCCGCCATCAGGGCTTCGGTGTAGGGGTGCAGCGGATTGCGATAGAGATCGTCGCGGTCGGCGATTTCGACGAGGCGGCCGAGATACATCACCGCGATGCGCGTCGAGATGTGGCGGACAACAGCCAGATCATGCGCGATGAACAGATAGGTCAGCCCCAGCCGCTCCTGCAGATCCATGAACAGGTTGATGACCTGCGCCTGGATCGAGACGTCGAGCGCGGACACCGGCTCGTCGGCGATCAAGAGGCTCGGCTCCAGCGCCAGCGCGCGGGCGATGCCGATGCGCTGGCGCTGGCCGCCGGAGAATTCATGCGGATAGCGATCGGCCATATCGGGCAACAGGCCGACGGAAGCGATCAGAGAAGCTATCTTGTCGCGGGTCGCCGCCTTGTCGCCATCGAGGCCATGAACGGCCAGCGGCTCGCCGACGATGCTGCGGATCGTCATGCGCGGATTGAGCGAGCCATAAGGGTCCTGATAGACCATCTGCATCCGGCGCCGCACACCCAATAGTTCGGCGCCGCGGTGCGGGGCGATGTCCTGTCCCTCGAACACGATCCGTCCGGCGGTCGGCGTCAGCATCCGCAGCACCGCTAGTCCGGTGGTCGATTTGCCGGAGCCGCTTTCGCCGACGAGACCCAGTGTCTCGCCACGCCGGATCGTGAACGAAACGCCGTCGACCGCTTTGACGGTCGCGACCTGCCGCTGAAGGATGATGCCCTTGGTGACCGGGAAATGAACCTTCAGATCCTCGACCCGGAGGATGGTATCGACGGATGGCTCGGGCAGCGCGTCAGACATGGGCGAAACACGCTTTGGCGTGACGGTCGGCGACCTCAACCAGCTCAGGCTTCGCGGTTCGGCATTGATCCAGGATCGCGCGGCAGCGCGGCGCGAAGGAACAGCCGGGCGGCAGGCTGGCCAGATCAGGGGGCTGGCCCTCGATCGGCATCAGGCGCCGTCCGCCGCCGCCATCGAGGCGGGGGACGGAAGCCATCAGGCCCGACGTATAGGGGTGCTGTGGCCGGGCGTAGAGCTCGCGCGCCGGGGCAACCTCGACGATGCGGCCGCCATACATGACCGCGACACGGTCGGCGTAGCGGGCGACGACGCCGAGATCGTGGGTGATCAGGATCAGCGAGGAGCCGGTCTCACGCGTGACTTCCTTGAGGAGATCCAGAATCTGCGCCTGCACCGTGACGTCGAGCGCCGTGGTCGGCTCGTCCGCGATGATCAGGCGCGGCGCGCAGGCCAGCGCCATTGCGATCATCACGCGCTGGCGCATGCCGCCGGAATATTGGTGCGGATAGGAGCCGAGCCGGCTCGCGGCATCGCCGATGCGGACGCGGCCGATCAGTTCGGTCGCAGCTTCATAGGCCTTCTCCCACGGCGTGCCCCGATGCACGTTGATCGGCTCGGCCACCTGGAGGCCGACGGTCAGCGCTGGATTGAGCGAGGACATCGGCTCCTGGAAGATCATCGCGATCTTGTTGCCGCGGACCGCGCGGATGCCGGGATCGTCGAGCTTCAACAGATCCGTGCCGTCGAACAGGATTTCGCCGCTCTCGATACGGCCGGGCGGGTTCGGGATCAGGCGCAGCACGGAGAGCGCGGTCACGCTCTTGCCGGACCCGGACTCGCCGACGATCGCGAGCGTCTCGCCGGGATCGACATGAAACGATACGCCATCGACCGCGGTCACGGTTCCGCGCTCGGTGCGGAACCGCGTCGTCAGGTTTTTGACTTCCAGCAGTGGGCGCGTCATCGCCGCGGTCCCGCTCAACGGCCCATCTTCTTCTTGAGTTCCTGATCGATCCAGATCCGGGCGTAGATCGGCCCGGGACGAACGGCGCCGGCGCGAAGTTCGCCGGCATAGTTCTTCACCCAGGGCCACCAGGCCGTGAAGATGTAGGGCGTCGGAAGCCAAATGTATGGCGCCTTGTCGACGATCTCGCGGGTGATATCGCGGATTATCTCGACGCGTTTTTCCTCGTCCGACGTGCGGTACATTTCATCGAGCTTGGCGTCCAGCTTCGGATCGGACCATTGCGACGGGTTCCAGACCTCCTTGGTGAAGAAGCTCTTGTGCAGTGAGCGCGTCGGGTTGGTGTGGCCGTTGTTCATTAAATAACCGGCCGCGTTGGTCTTGGTGGTCATGGCGGAAAGAAACGCGCCATATTCCATGGTCTGGATTTCGATCTTGACGCCGACCTGCTCGAGATAGGCCGCCAGCAGCGGAATCAGGTCAATGTGATCGGGTGAACATGAGCAGACCTGCACCTTGAAGGTAAATCCCTTCGGCACGCCGGCTTCGGCCAGCAGCTTCTTCGCCTTCTCGGGATTGTAAGTGAACAGTTCTTTGACCGTGTCAGGCATGGCCGACAGCGGTTCGAAGTATCCGCCGTAATCGGGATGCTGCGGATAGGCGAACAGCTCGGCGTTGCCGCCGTAAAATTCCTTGACGATTTCCTGCTTGTTGACGGCGAGATTGAGCGCGCGGCGGACCCTGATATCGTCGAACGGTTTGGTGTCGACGCGCATCGCAAGGAACGTGCCGCTCATGTTGAGCCATTTCGACCACTGCAATTGCGGGGCGCTCTTCTTCAATTCGTCGACGGCGGACCAGCGGATGGTCTCGAGGATGTCGAGCTTGCCGGTGCGCAGCGCGGTGAGGAACGTCGCCTCATCCTTGATGGTGCGGTAGACCACCTTGTCGACGAAGGGCAGCTTGTACTCGGCACCACCGATCTTCTCCTTGTCCCAGTAGATCGGGTTCTTGGAGTAGGTGTTGGAGTTGCCCTGCACGAAGTCGGTCAGCATGAACGGCCCGGTGCCGTTGCCGTTCTTCCAGTTGGTGGCGCCGGCGTCGGCCATTTCCTTCGGGTAAATCGGGGAGTAGTAGCCCCAGCCGAAGCGATAATCCCACTCGGCATGGAACGAGTTGAAAGTGAACACCACGGTGTGACGGTCGGTGGCTTCCACCTTGTCGACATAGGAGAAATAGCCGGCCTGGGCCTTCGGGCTCTTGGCGAGGCGATTATAGCTGAACACGACGTCTTCGGCGGTCAGTTCGCGCGATTGCATGACGCCCGGCTTTTCCGGAAACATGATGCCCTTGCGCAGGCGGATCTCGACGCGCAACGGATCCTTTTTCCACTCCCAGCTTTCCGCCAGTTCGCCACGGATGGCGTCGGAAGGCAGGTAGGCGTCGGCGTAGAATGGATGCTTGCCGCCGTTTTTCTTCGACTTCGAGAGGTCGGCGGCGAACAATTGCTCGAGATAGTTGCCGGTGTCGTGGTTGAGCTTCCAGTTCCAGTCGGCCGGGTCGAACGACAGGGCCGACAGCGTCACATAGACGGTGCCGATCTCGAGCGTGCCGCCATATTGCGGTTTTGCTTCGGTTTGCGCCGATGCCGGCATGGCCAGCGCCAACAGGATCGCGGCCGACCCGGCGGCCAGGCACCAGGCGTTGCGAATAACACTCATGGTTTCCTCCTTTATTCTTAATTCAGCATTCTTAATTCAGCGACTTATCTTGATCCGCGCATGCGTGGGTCGAGCAGGTCCCGCAAGGCATCTCCGAACACGTTGGTGGCGTAAACGACGATCGTGAGACAGAGGCCCGGCGCCAGCGCCAGCCATGGTCCCTGGAACATGAAGGTGCGGCCCGAGCCCGACAGCATGCCGCCCCAGGTCGGCGTCGGCGGCGGCACGCCAAGGCCGAGAAACGACAGGCCCGACTCGGCGAGGATCACGGTGCCGACGCGCGTCGTGAACAGCACGATGATCGGCGGCATGATGTTGGGCAGGATGTGCCGCCACAGGATACGGCCGGTCGAGGCGCCGATCGATTGGGCGGCGTGCACATACATGTTCTCGCGCACCGACACCACGGCGGACCGGATGATGCGCGAGCCGGCGATGCCGAGCAGCAGGCCGAGCGTGCCGATGATCTGCGGCAGGCCGGGGCCGAGCACCGAAACCACGACCAGCAGGATGATGAGATCGGGAAAGCTCATCCAGGCGTCGACGAAACGCTGCGTGATGAGATCGATCTTGCCGCCGAGATAACCGGTGAGAATGCCGATCGCGATCGAGATGATGGTGGCCAGCGACGCGGCGGCAAAGGCGATGATCACCGAAATCTGGGCGCCATAGAGACAGCGCGAGAGCATGTCGCGGCCGAGATTGTCGGTTCCGAACGGGTAGGCCCATGACGGCGCCATCAGGCGGTTGCGCGGGCTGATCTGGTTCATGCCATAGGGCGCCAGAACATCGGCGAAAATCCCGCACAGCAGGAACAGGATAAAGATGACGCCGCCGGCGGCGCCGAGCGGCTTCTCGCGGAACAGGCGAATCATGAAGCGGAGGACGCCGTTGCGCTCGGTCTTGCCGTTCGTGGCCGGAATATCGATCGCCAGCGTCATCAGCGGTATCTCACCTTGGGGTCGAGCAGGCCGTAGCTCAGGTCGACGGCGAGATTGATCAGCATCACGCAAAGACCGATCACGAGGCTGACGCCCGTTATGATCGGGTAATCGCGCTGGCTGATGGCGTCGAGCAGCAACAGCCCCATGCCGGGAATGACGAAGATCTGCTCGACGATGACGGCGCCGCCGATCAGGATCGGCGCCTGCAGGCCGATCAGCGTGACCACCGGGATCAGCGCGTTGCGCAGTGCATGCCGGATGACGACCAGCGGTTCCGACAGGCCCTTGGCCCAGGCGGTGCGGATATAATCCTGGCGCAGCACCTCCAGCATCATGGTGCGGGTCAGGCGCATGGTGATGGCCGACAGCGCGGTGCCCAGAATGATCGCCGGCAGAATCATCTGCTTGAGGTTCTGCAGGGGATCATCGGTGAACGCGACGAAGTTCACCTGCGGCGACCAGCCCCACCAGATCGACGGGAACACCATCACCATGGTGCCCATCCAGAAGCTCGGCACCGCCAGCATCAGGATCGAGAACGAGCGGGTGAGATAATCGCCGGCGGTGTCCTGCCGGATCGCAGAATAGATGCCGATCGGCAGCGCGATGCAGAGCGCGATGATCAGCGCCATGAAGCCAAGCTGGAACGTCACCGGCAGCCGTGCGCCGAGCAGTTCGCGCACCGGCGTGTTCTGCCAGAGCGAGCGGCCGAAATCGCCGTGAAAAAGAATGCCGCCGATCCAGTGAAAATATTGCAGCCACATCGGCCGATCGAGACCGAGCGTTGCGATCAGCTGGTCACGCGAGAGCTTGTCGGCGCCGACGTCGTTCTGGGCGAGCATCATGTCGATGACGTTGCCCGGCACCAGCCGCACGATGACGAAGACAATCAGGCTGGCAAAGAACAGCGCCGGGACAAGCGCCAACAATCGCCGTGCGAGATATGCCTGCATCCTTCGCTGCCCCCCATCGTCTTCTTGCAACAAGAGTGGACCGCGTCCGAAATGCTCGCAAGCGTTATCGCGACGCGCGCGATGCGATTTTGTCGCGGAGGAACTTGAGTGAAGTACGTGTGCGCGCAAAACATTCCGCGTCGCGGAACAGTAACGCGTGCAACTTCACGCTAACGAACATACGAGGTGAAAAGCCGGGAAGTTAAACGCTCAGCGGCTGACTTGCCGCACCGATGGCGCAGCGGTGCTGCCGGCGGCATCGGAGACACGCGCGGCGCCGCGATTGTTCATCTGGATATCGAGGCGATCGCGTTCCTTCTCGAAGCCCGCCATGACCGGGCCTTCGAGCGAGCGGCCGCGCGGCAGCTTCACGCGCATCGGATCGACGAAGCGGCCGTTGACCAGGATTTCGTAGTGCACGTGCGCGCCGGTCGACATGCCCGTTGATCCGACAAAGCCGATCACCTGGCCCTGTCGCACCCGCTTGCCGGGCTCCATGCCCTTGGCAAACGCCGACATGTGGCCGTAGGCGGTCTCGTAACCATTGTTGTGCTTCAGCTTGACGTATTTGCCGTAGCCGCCTTCCCAGCCGACTT
>NZ_JAFCMA010000021.1:80000-154233 GCF_018130125.1 Bradyrhizobium sp. AUGA SZCCT0177
CAGGCCCGGCACGATTTCGCCGGCGGCGAACGGTTGAATCTGGAATTTGTTGTCGGTGATATCGGCAACGCGCTTGCAGAAAAATTCGCAGCCGCCGTAGAGCGTATCGAGTGCCTTTGGCCAGCTGGCCGCAAGCCGCCACTTAATTTCAGGATTGGATTGCGCGATGGCAGGTGATGCGACCGCAGTCGCAGCGAGACCGACACCGCCTACTTTGATAAAATCACGACGTTTCATTCGTTTCCCCTTTTGTTTTTTAATACTGACCACGGGACAACGATCTTGAATTGTCGTTTCTGTCCGACGATGGCCGACGTTCGATTGGTGATTGAGATCAATCCTTTCAAACCCGTAGGTCAGGATGACCAATCGGGGGTCGATAATCAAGGGTTCTGGCCCCGCCGCAGCTGCGAACAGCTGCAATAAGTTTACGCAATGGTCCGGCCTTCACATGCCCGGCCTTCACACGACGAAAGGCTAAGACGTAGACTGACGCGACCGGCGTTGGTCTGATAGGAAGGCCGGTAATCGCCGCTGGAGCCGGAAATGGCAGAGAAGAAGGTCGTGGTCGCGGGCGCCACGGGATTGGTGGGAAATGCCGCATTGCGGCACTTCGGCGCCGCCGGGGGATGCGACGTTCTGGCGCTGTCGCGGCGCAGGCCGCGCGAGCTCCATGGCTTCAGGCACGTGCAGATCGACCTCACCGATCCCGCGCAGTGCCGGCGCGCTGCAACCGAACTGCAGGGCGCCACCCATCTCGTCTACGCTGCGCTGTATGAAGCGCCCAATCTGGTCGACGGCTGGCGCGATCAGGATCAGATCCGCACCAACGATTTGATGCTGCGCAATCTGATGGCCGCGCTCGAACCGGTCGCGCCGCAGCTTCGGCATGTCGCACTTCTGCAGGGCACCAAGGCCTATGGCGTCCACGTCCGCCCGCTCACCGTGCCGGCGCGCGAAGGCCGCTCGGAAATGTACGAGCAGCCGAATTTCTACTGGGCGCAGGAGAATTTCCTGCGTGAGCTGCAGCAGGGCAAGGCCTGGCACTGGAGCATTTTGCGTCCGGTGTTGATCGTCGGTGAGACAATCGGCGGCGCGATGGACCTGATCCCGCCGCTCGGCGTCTATGCCGCCATGCTGCGCGAGCAGGGCCGGCCGCTCGATTATCCCGGCGGTGCCGCGCGGGTGTCGCAAGCGGTCGACGTCGATCTTTTGGCGCGCGCGATCGCCTGGGCCGGCGAGGCGGCCGCCGCGCGCAACGAAGCCTTCAACGTCACCAATGGCGATGTCTTCACCTGGGAGAATGTCTGGCCGGCGATAGCAGATGCGCTTGAGATGAAGCCGGGCAACGCCGTGCCGCTGTCGCTGGCGCAGGAATATCCCAAGTGGATCGCGCCGTGGGACGAGTTGCGGCGCAAGCATAATCTGATTTCGCCCGGCCTTGAAGAATTTGTCGGCCTGTCATTCCAGTATGCCGATTACAGCATGCGCCATGGCCAGACCCAATCGGGCCCGCCCTCGATCGTCTCGACGGTGAAGATCAACCAGGCCGGCTTTACGGAGATGATGGACACCGAGGCGATGTTCCGGAAGTGGTTCGGACTGGCGCGATCGAGCCGCTTGCTGCCGTAGCACTCTCGGGGGCTGCGCTGATCCGCGCCAGATGCCATCATGATTTGACGGGATGAAACATTGGAGCCTCAAGATGCTGGATCACGTCTCGCTGGGCGTCAGCGATATCGAGCGGTCAAGGAAATTCTATGATCAGGCGCTCCGTCCGCTCGGCATCGAGCGCTTGTACGCTGACGGTCCAACCGCCGCCGGCTATGGGGCCGACCGGAAGGCATTCTTCTGGATCGGCGAGAAAGACGCTTCGCAGACCGGCAGCCACGTCGCCTTTGCGGCCCACGACAGGGAAACCGTAGATCGATTTCACCAGGCCGCGCTCGCAGCCGGGGGACGAGACAACGGGCAACCGGGACTGCGCCCGAATTATCACGAAGATTACTACGGCGCGTTCGTGCTCGATCCCGACGGCCACAACATCGAGGCGGTTTGCCGCCGGAACCAAGTGTAATCCAATCGCTACATGTTACCCGTCGCGGCAAACTTCGCTTCCATCGCCTTGCGCGTCTTGATGGTATCGTTGGCTTCGTCGACCTCGACATCGCTCCAGCGCACCACCGCGCCGTGGGCGACGTTGTTCTTCAGCTTGACGCGATGGGCCAGACCAATCGGCAGCGCGCCGGCTTTGAGGCTGGCGGCCGCCGGCATCAACTTGCCCCACACCGTGTAGCCGCCTTCGCCGTCGAGCATTTCGCCGGCGCGTAAGTCGCGTTTGGCGACCGCCGCGACGTCCCCGCGAAAACCATGGGGCTGCCCGGTCGGCTCATTGCGCAGTGCCGCCGACAGGATGGAGATGTTCAGCTCCAGCCCGATCAGATGATAGGGCTTGTACATCGCCGCATACCGGCCCGAGGCGTCGGTCTTCAGCCCGTATTGCTTGAAACAGTCAGCGGCGTAATCGTTCGGCGCTTCGAGCACGACGTAGACGCCCCAGCGCAGATCGCGAAACACCGGGCGTCCGTCGCGCTCCAGCGACGACACCACTTCGACCACGCCGGATTTCTCCAGCACGCCGCCTTTGTCGCGCGGCCGCATCACATGCGGCAGGTCGTCGACGCCGCAGGGCGGAAACTTTAGGCCGTCCGTGGGCACGTCGAGCTGGCAAGCGTTGGCGATTGCCGCCATCTCGATCGCGGATTTGGTGCCGTCCAGAAACGAGTTGAACATTTGCGGGTTCATGCCCGCCGACTGCGCTTCATCCGCGGTGAGGCCGTAATGGCCCCAGACGCCTTCCGGCGTCACATCATGATAGGCTGGCAGATACTTTGTACCTTTACCGGCGGCAACGACGCGGAATCCCGTCGCGCGCGCCCAGTCCACCATCTCTGATGTGAGCGCAGGCTGATCGCCATAGGCCAGCGAATAGACCACGCCGGCCTTGCGGGCTTCCTCCGCGAGCAGCGGACCTGCCAGCACATCGGCCTCGACATTGACCATCACGACATGCTTGCCGGCGGCAATCGCCGCGCGGGCATGCCGGATGCCGACGGCCGGATTGCCGGTCGCTTCCACAACGACATCCATCGCCCCGCCGGTGATCGCGCGCAGGCCGTCATCGGTGAAGGCGGTCCGTGCGATCCGCTCCTGGTCCCAGCCGACGGTACGGCACGCTTCGCGCGCGCGGTCACGGTCGAGATCGATAATCAGCGGCACCTCCAATCCCGGCGTGTGCGGCACCTGCGCCAGGAACATCGAGCCGAACTTGCCGGCGCCGATCAGGGCGACGCGAACCGGTTTGCCCGCCGCATGGCGGGCCTGGAGGAGGTGGTGGAGGTTCATGGGAGGAATCCGTTCTACTTCTCGTCATTCCGGGGCGCGCCTCTTGGCATGAGCCCGGAATCCATACTCCCGATCGTGGTTATGGATTCCGGGCTCGACGCTGCGCGTCGCCCCGGAATGACGGCTGATTGAAATGCGGCTTTGACGACTACTCCGCCGCCTGGCGATGCGCCCGCGCCAATCGCAGCAACGCGTCGTCATCGACGGTCTGGATCGGCGTGAAATCGCGGTGGGCGATATATTCCGGCCGCGTCGGGGTGCGGATGTAATTGGAGACCGCATTCAGCGTCAAATAGACGATCTTGCGCGGATAAGGCGTGATGTTGCCGGCTGAACCGTGCACCAGATTGCCGTGGAACATCAGCATGCCGCCGGCCTTGCCGGTGGGCGCGACGATGCCGCCTTCCTTCACCAGCCTCGTCACCGTGACCTCGTCCAGCGTCCACAGCGGATAGGAAGTGGTTTCGAGATCGTGCGAGGCCTTGAGGTCGCCGGCGTGCTGGCTCTTCGGCACCAGCATCAGGGGACCGTTGATCGGCATCACCTCGTCGAGGAAGATCGCGATATTCATCGCGCGCGGCAGCAGCATGCCGTCGTCGCGCTTCCAGGTGCCGTAATCCTGATGCCATTGCCAGACGTCGCCGGTGAAGGCGGATTTGGCGTTGATCTTGTATTGATGCATGTAGACTTTTTCGCCGAACACCTGCTCGACCGGCTCGATCATGCGCGGATGTGCGCCGAGCACGCCGAACGCTTCATTGTAGAGATGCGCCGCAAAGGCGGTGCGCGGCGCACCGCTCTTCTCGCGCCACACCTCGGGCCGGTCGGCGTCGTAGATGCCTTCGGCCTCGCGCGCGAGATAGGCCACTTCCTCGGGGCTGAACAGCTCGGGCAGAAACAGCCAGCCTTCGCGGTTGAAATAGTCGATCTGCTCTTGCGTGAGTTTCATGGTCGTTCCTCCTGTTTTATTTTCTATTGTTTGTCATTCCAGGATGCGCCTCTTGGCGCAGGCCCGGAATCCATACTCACGATCGTGGTTATGGATTCCGGGCTCGTGACTTCGTCACGCCCCGGAATGACGACTTACGCCGCCCTATCCGTCGCCCTCAGTCTTTCCTCCGTCATCCGTCCCGCCGTTTGCGCATGCGCCAATGCCGCGGCCTCGGCTTCCCCAGCCTTGCCGGCCAGAATCCGCACCGCGATCGCCTCGTGTTCGCTCCAGGCGCTGTCGCGGTAGTCGAGTTCGGCCAGCACGGTCGCCATCGAGCGGCGCATATGCGGCCATTGCGGCGCGATCATTTCCTCGATCGCGGGGTTTCCTGCGAGGCGGTAGATCGCGCTGTGAAAGTCGACGTCGAGCGCAATCAGCCGCGCCAGCGGGGTGTCCTCGCCGATGGTCCGGCCGGCTTGCAGTGCCGCTTCCAGCGCCGCGCGCCCGGCCGTGTCGGTCTTCACGCGTCCGGCGGCAAGCCGTGCCGCCAGGGCGTCGATGGCCCCGCGGACCTCGTAGAGCTGGCGGATACGCGCCGGATCGAGCTCGGTGACCTCGAACCCACGGCGGCCGCTCTCGGCCACCAGGCCCTGCCGGTGCAGCAGATGCAGGGCGTGGGAAACCGGCTGGCGCGATACGCCAAGCTTCTCGGCCAGCTCGTTCTGGGTGATGCGCTGCCCCGGCGGCAGCGTCCGATCAATGATCGCCTCGAGGATCCGGGCATAGACCTGGTCGATCAGGTTGGGGAGCGGATCTAACGGGATCATGCCAGCCGTCCAAAATGGAATACGGAATTCCGTATTCGGTATTGATACCCCTGGCTGGCTGCACGGTCAAGGGGGCTTTGACGTGTGGAACTCTGGCCGACGCTAGCCGGGCGCAAGCACCTCTACGTCGAACGTGCCGATCGCTTCCGCGTCAGCCACCGCGTCCACCGCCGATATCCGCTCGCCGCTGATGGTCAGCCGCAGCATGATGCGCAATTGCCCGCCGAGGACGACGGCGACCGCCAGCGCGCCGTCGACCAGCGCGGGCCTTGCGGCCTGGGCGCGGCCCTTGAAGGTTTCGGCAACCGCCGCAGCGCCGCGGATTTCCGGCAGCGAACCGAGCCGCTGAGCGGCCTGGTCGGCACGGAACACCACGTCAGGATCCAGCACCGCGAGCAGCCCTTCGAAGTCACCGCTGCGCGAGGCCGCCAGGAACGCATCGACGATCTGTTTCTGGCGGCTGAAATCGGCGTCCGGCGCGGGCGGGGTGCCCTGCACCCGGCGGCGGGCGCGGCTGGCGAGTTGCCTCGCTGCGGCGGGCGTGCGGCCGACGATCGGCGCGATCTCCTCAAAGGGAACGGCAAACATGTCGTGCAGCACGAAGGCCAGCCGTTCGGCCGGCGCCAGCGTCTCCAGCACCACCAACAGCGCCGCGCCGACGGAATCGGCCATATCAGCATCGCGCTCGTGTTCGTCGTTGGCCGCAGGTTCCGGCACATCCGGGCCGATCGGTTGCTCGCGCCGCGATTTGCGTGACCGCAGCATGTCGAGGCAGACACGGGCGACCACCGTGGTCAGCCAGCCGCCGAGGTTTTCGACCGCGCCGGTATCGGTACGGCCAAGGCGCAGCCAGGTCTCCTGCACGGCATCGTCGACCTCGGCGGTCGATCCCAGCATGCGGTAGGCCACCGCCCGCAAATGGCCTCGGTTGGCCTCGAATTTCTCGGCCAGAAACTTTTTCTCGTCCATCGGTCACATTCCCATGTCGCGTTCCGTCTTGGCTATGACGAACGAAACCGTGCCGATGTGACAGCAAATCGGCACGGCGGCGTCAAAACCGAACAAAATTGGATGGAGAATCAAAGATGATGCAGGCTCGAATGAACCACCCCGTCATGGTCGTTCCCGACGCCATGAAGGCGCTGCACTCGCTCGGCGAACTGACCAAGAACAGCTTGCCGGAAAAGCTGCTTGAACTGGTGCATCTGCGCGCCAGCCAGATCAACGGCTGCAGCGTCTGCGTCGACATGCACCCCAAGCTCGCCAAGAAAGCCGGCGAGACCGATGAGCGGCTGTTCGCGGTCGCGGCCTGGCATGACACGCCTTACTTCACGGACGCCGAGCGGGCCGCATTGGCGCTGACGGAAGCGCTGACCCGCATCAGCGACCGCGCCGACCCGGTGCCGGATGCGATCTGGAATGAGGCCGACAAGCAGTTCGACGAACAGGAGCTTGCAGCGCTGGTCCTGGCGATCGCCAACATCAATGTCTGGAACAGGCTCAACGTCGCCGTGCGCCAGCCGGTGGGCGTCTGGAAGGTGTGAGGGGCGATTACGCGGGGGTCCGGCCCGGAATCCCGGGACACTGGCCGCAATTCCAGTGCGCGGGCTCGTGCTTAATTTACCTGCGCGAGCTAAAGAACAAGCCTGGCCGATCCCGATCGGCCGGGCTTTTTCGTTTGCCCCACCATCCATTCCGGTCCGCCCGTTATGTCAGAGCCCCGATCCATGTTGCGACCGTCGATCCGCAAACGAATCCTTGCCATCGCGGTCGGGCTGATCGTCCTGATGGCGATCACATCGGTTCTGTCGACGGTGATGACGCGAAAGGTCGCCCATCAGCTCGATGAGCTAAGCGGCAAATATGTCGAGGCCTACGGGCATCTGGCGCGGATGAATGTCCGCTCGCTGGAGCAGGCGCTGGCGGTTCGCAGGATGGTAATCGCAAAGACGCAGTCGCCGCCGGATGATGCCGCTTTTGCGGAGCACCAAAAAACCTATGAGGCGAAAGACCTGGAGATCGACAAAGAGGCCCAGGCCGCGCGGGTGCTGATCAATGCGATCATCGACGACACCTCTACCGATTCCGATAACGCCAGGCTCGGCCGGATCGATGACCGGATCGAGAACGTCAACAAGGACCTTCGCCGCTACTTGAGCGATGAGAACAAGCGGATGTTGCCACTGCTCGCTTCCGGCAATTTCGCCGAGGTAAGGGCGAGCCTCGCCCGGGCCGACACGCTGCGCGACGATTTCAATCAGAAGGTGGAGGAAATCCGAAAGGATATGCTGGTGCAGGTCCGCAGCGATGCCGTGGTGACGATGCGTGACCAGCAAAAGGCCATTGTGATCTCCATGATCCTGACGGTGCTGGCGGCCGTATTGGGGTTGATGTTCGCGATCTTCGTCAGCATGGGCATCACCCGGCCGGTCCGGCGGCTGCTGGATGGCACCCGCGCCGTCGAGGCCGGCCGCCTCGATGGATCGATCGACGTCACCACGCGGGACGAGATCGGCCAGCTCACGTCCGCGTTCAACAACATGGTCGAACAGTTGCGTCACAAGGAGAAGATGCGCGAGACCTTCGGCCGCTATATCGACCCGCGCGTCGTGGAAGGATTGATCAACCGTCAATCGCTGACCACAACCGATGGCGAGCGCCGCGTGATGACCGTGCTGTTCTGCGACATGAAGGGGTTTACCAGCCTCAGCACGGGCATGACGCCGCAGGGGCTGGTCAAGGTCATGAACCATTATCTGTCGACCATGTCGGGGCCGATCCGCAACCATCATGGCATTATCGACAAATATATCGGCGACGCGATCATGGCCTATTGGGGTCCTCCGTTCAACGAAGACGGCGAGCAGGCGCGGCTGGCCTGTTTGGCTGCGATCGACATGGCTCGCCGCGGTACAACGTTGCGGACGGAGCTTCCCGAATTGCTCGGCGTGCGCACGGTGCCCAGCGACTGCGACGTCCGTATCGGCGTTGCGACCGGCGAGGTGCTGGTCGGCAGCATCGGTTCGGAATTCATGATGAGCTACACTGTCATGGGCGACGCGGTGAATCTGGCGTCGCGGCTGGAGGGCGCCAACAAGGCCTATGGCAGCCATTGCCTGGTCTCGGCGCCGACCATCGCCGCAGCCGGTGACGGATTGGCGTTTCGCGAGATCGACCGCCTGGTCGTGGTCGGCCAGAGTCAGCCGGAGACGGTGTTCGAGATCATCGGGCGCGAGGACGAACTCACGCCGGACCAGGTGTCGCTGCTGGACAGTTATTCGAAGGGGCTCGCCGCCTATCGCGAGCGCCGTTGGGACGACGCGCGCCACGCCTTCAGCGCCGGGCTCGAAGCGGTCCCCGGCGACGGGCCGTCCAGGGCTCTTGTCAAACGCATCGGTGAGTTTCAGGCAAATCCGCCGGCCGCCGATTGGGACGGCGCATGGCGTCTCGATGAAAAGTGATCAACCGGCAGCGCTCACGCCGCCAGAAACTCCATCACGGCGTCGGAGTATTCCTGCGGCGCCTGATCGAAGATCCAGTGCCGGGCGCCGGGGATCACGGCGGTTTTGGCGCCGGGAATATGCTGCGCCAGCACGCGCCAGATCTGGGTCAGCGAGCCCTGGGTGTCGCCGCCGCCGATCAGCAAGGTCGGCATCCCAATCGATTCCGCTTCGCTGCGTGAAAACGGCCGGCGCTTCTCGCCGACCTGGCCGATCAGCGTATAAGCGTTGTCGCGGAGCTGCTGTTTGGGTGCGGCCGGCAGTCGCTTCCACGTGCCCTCGCCATCGATCATGTCGACGATCAGGTCGAGCGCGCCGTCGATATCGCCGGCTTTTACTTTCTCCACCGCAGCCGGAATCCGCGCCGCAATCGCCGACGAACCCGGGCCCGCACCGGCTGAACTGAGCGTGGCGTCGAGGTCGCCGCCGGGCTCGGCGAGCACCAGCTTGCGCAATAGATCCGGCCGCTGCTCGGCGACGCGAAAGGCGATATGCCCGCCGCGGGAATGGCCCATCAGGTCGACGGGACCGAGTTTCAGTTGCTCGATGAAGCCGATCACGTCGGAGACATGCTGCGCCATCAGATAGTCGTCGCCGACGCCGTCCCAATGCTCCGGGAAAAAGTGCCGCAGGCTGAGCGAGATCACGCGGTGTTTTTTCGACAGCGGTCCGAGCACCGGATACCAGGTGCGGAAATCGCCGAGCGTGCCGTGGACGCAGACCAGCGGCGGGCCCTGTCCGACGTCGAGATAGGCGATGTCGTAGCCGTTGACGGGAAGCGTTTGCATGGGATCAAGCCTCTGCCAGGAACGCGAGCACGATCTCGCAATATTTCTGCGGCGCCTGTTCGAACATCGGATGCGTGGCGCGGGGGATCATCTCGGTGCGGGACCCCTTCACATTCGCGGCCAGCGCACGCAGCACCAGCGGCGGCGTGCCCCTGGTGTTGGCGCCGCCGATGAACAGCGTCGGCGTCGTGATCGCTTCCGCATCCGCCTTGGAGAACGGCGGACGCGAGTCGCGCATCTGGCCGATCAGCGTGGTGGCGTTGTCGCGCAGCAACTGCTTCGGCGTCGCCGGCAGGCGCTTCCAGGCCCCGGGTCCTTCGAGCGCGTCGATGAAGATGGCAAGCCCGCCATCGATATCGCCCTTGGCGATGACCTCCGCGGACGCTGCAATTCGGGCCGCCAGCGGCGAGGGGCCGGGCTCGTAGGCGGGATCGAGCGAGGCGTCGAGTTCGCCGCCGGGCTCGGCCAGGATCAGTTTTCGTAACAGGTCCGGCCGGCGCTGCGCGACGCGAAACGTGATGTGCCCGCCGCGGGAGTGGCCCATCAGATCGACCGGTCCGATGCCGAGTTTCTCGATGAAGGCGATCACGTCGTCGACATGCTGCGCGATCGAATAGGTGTCGCCGATTCCGTCCCAATGGTCGGGAAAGAAATGCCGCAGCGACGGCGCGATGACGCGGTGTTTTTTCGACAGCAGCCCCATCACCGACGACCAGATCCGGAAGTCGCACAGCGAGCCATGCACGCACACCAGCGGCGGGCCGTCACCGGCCTCGAGATAGGCCATGTCGAAGCCGTTGACGGGGAGGGTTTGCATGGGGGGCTCGGTGTGCGGGGCGGCGCCATTGAATGGCGCGGTGAATATCCCACATCATCGGAAGTTGTTTATGCCGTCAAGTTCCCTCAGGTTTCGGGTGGATAGCAACAATCTCCAAGCCTAGATTTGGGACCAGCATCAAGCTCAAACTATCGGAGCGAGAGGATCTGGAGCGAGATCATGACCGAACAGCAATTTGCGATATTCGACACCCCGATCGGCCGCTGTGGCATCGTGTGGGGCGAGCGCGGCATTGTGTCGGTGCAACTGCCGATGGGCGACGAGAAGAAAACCCGCACCCGGCTGCAGCAGCGCCATGGCGACATCGACGAGGCGCATCCGCCAGCGAACGTGCAGGCTGCGATTGAAGGTATCGTCGAACTCCTGGCCGGCAAGCCGAACGACCTGGCGGACGTCGTGCTCGACCTCGACGGCGTGCCCGAATTCAACCGCGGCGTCTACGACATCGCGCGCACCATTCCGCCGGGCCAGACCATGACCTATGGCGACATCGCGAAAAAGCTCGGCGGCGTCGAGCTGTCGCGCGACGTCGGCCAGGCACTCGGCCGCAACCCCTGTCCGATCGTGGTGCCCTGCCACCGCGTGCTGGCGGCGGGCAACAAGCCGGGCGGCTTCTCCGCCAATGGCGGCGTGGTGACGAAACTCAAAATGCTGGCGATCGAAGGCGCGGTGGTGAACCACACGCCGAACCTGTTCGATTGAAGCGCGTTAGCGCCCCTTGAAGTTCGGCGGGCGCTTTTCGTTGAACGCCAGCACGCCTTCGCGGCGGTCCTCGGTCGGGACCATCCGGTTATAGGCCTCGATCTCGAGCGCAAGCCCGTCGCGCAGCGATGATTGCAGGCCGCGGTGGATTGCGAGCTTGGCCTGGCGGATCGAGATCGGGGCGTTGCGGGCGATGTGCGACGCGGTCGCCAGCGCTTCCCGCAGCAGGTCGGCTTGCGGAAACACTTCGTTGACGAGGCCCCAGTCGCGCGCCTGCGCTGCCGTGAAGGGTTTGCCGGTCAGGATCAGTTCCTTGGCGCGGCGCTCGCCGACCGCGCGGGGCAGGGTTTGCGTGCCGCCGCCGCCCGGCATGATGCCGAGCGTCACCTCGGTCAGGGCAAAGCGTGTGGTCTCGGCGGCGTAGAGGAAATCGCAAGCGCCTGCGATCTCGCAGCCGCCGCCATAGGCCGCACCGTTGACGGCGCCGATGATCGGGACCGGGCAGTCGATCAGCGCCCGCACCATCCGCTCGAAGATCACGTGCTGGCGCGTCCATTGCTCGTCGGTCATGCCGCGGCGTTCCTTGAGGTCGCCGCCGGCGCAGAACGCCTTGTCGCCGGATCCGGTCAGGACGATGCAGCGCAGATTGGCGGGGTCGAGCGCGACATCCTCGAAACAGCGAACGAGATCGCGGCCCATCTGGGTGTTGAGCGCGTTGGAGGCGTCCGGCCGGTTGAGCCGCACGATCATCACATGCGCATCAACCCGTTCCAGCGCCAGCGTCTCGAATGTCTCCGCCGCCGTGCTCATATCGCCTCGCAGGTAAACCCGTTGCCGGCGCGGCGGATCTTGCCGACCGACGGCGAGGGGAAATGCGCGGTGCAGCACAGCGTGTCGGTGTCGCAATAGCGTTCGAGGAAACTGCGGCGCGTGACGCCCGCCTGCGCCTGGTCGACGTCGAACTTGACCGACATTTCCGGATAGCGCGTCTGCAGCGGCGAATGCATCAGATCGCCCGAGAACACCGCATCGTCCTTGCCGCGGCCGAAGGTGAAGGCGAGATGGCCGGGGGTGTGGCCCGGCGTCGGCAGCAGGCGGGTGTGATCGCCGATCGCAAAATCGTCGCGCACAATCTCGGACTGTCTGGCTTCGACCACCGGCAGCACGCTGTCGCCGAACGGCGGCACCGGCGTCTTGGCATTGGTTTCGGTCCAGTAATCGAACTCGGTCTTGCCGAACACGTAACGCGCCTTCGGGAAGGTCGGCACCCAGCGGCCGTTTTCCAGGCGCGTGTTCCAGCCGACGTGATCGACATGCAGATGCGTACACATGACATAGTCGATATCGCCGACGGAAAAACCCGCCGCGGCGAGCGCGTGCGCGTAAGTGTCGTCGGTCTTCATGTTCCATTTCGGACGCAGCGGCCGCGGCTTGTCGTTGCCGATGCAGCTGTCGATCAGGATGGTGTGGTGCGGCGTCTTCACGATGTAGGACTGGAAACACAGGATCAGCACGTCATCGGCGTCGAGCGCGCCGGCCTTCTGCATCCAGCCGCGGTTTTCCGCCAGCAGTTCCGGCGTTAGCCCCGGCAGCATCTCCAGCGCCGGCACGAAGGCGGCTTCCTGCTCGATGATACGGTGGATGGTGAGATCGCCGACGGTGAATTTCAGGCTCATGGCTTTTCCTTGTTCTTGTCGTCGCGAATGGATGGAAGGATGTAGTTCGCCATCATATCCAACGCTCCGTCGCCCTGGCGTGGTTGAGGATAAAGCCCTGATGTCGTCATCACCACAAGGTCGCGGTCGGGCACGATGAAAAGCCGCTGGCCGCCGAGGCCCATCGCGGCAATCCACTTCACTTCCGTCTCCAGCGCGATCGAGCGGCCCATCCACCATTGCTGGCCGTAGAAAAACAGCCCGCTGAAATAGCCGATCGCCTGAAAGCGCGGCCGCACCGATTGCTCGATCCATTCCGGCGAGACAATTTGTTGTCCGCCCCAGGTGCCGCGATTGAGCACCATTTGGCCGAGCTTGGCGGCATCGCGCGGCCGCATCCGCAGGCCGACGGCGGAAGCGACCTTGCCGTTCTTCGAGTAGGTCTTCCATTCCAGATCGGTAATTCCGATCGGCCCAAACAGCACCTCGCGCGCGAACGCTTCCAGCGGCTTGCCGGAGACGCGTTCGAGGATATTGCCGAGCAAATCCGTCCCGCCGCCATTATAGGTCCACACATTGTCCGGCGGCTTTACGATCGGCTTCGACAGAATGTAGCGGATCGGGTCGGTCTCGCTGCCCAAATGCGGTTCGTCGTTCTTCGGATCGTTCCAGGCGCGGTTCTCGTCCCACTGCATGCCGGACGACATTGTGAGCAGATGGCGAAGCGTGACCTGGTCCCAGCCCGGCGATTTGACGGAAGAATACTCCGGATAGAATTTGACGACGGGCTCTTCCGCGCTCGCGATCAGCTTGCGGTCGATCGCGATGCCGACCAGAAGCGAGATCACGCTCTTCGAGGCCGAGCGCATGTCGTGCAGGGTGGTGGCATCGAACTCGTGCTGGCCGCCGCCCTGGCCCCAGGGCTCGTCATAGCCCGCGAAATACTGTTCGAACACCAGCTTGCCGTGGCGGACGATGACCACGGCGTGGACGTTGGCCTGAATTTCCTTCAGGCGCGCCGCGATGGTGCAAAGCCGCGCGCCATCGAGGCCGACGCTTTCGGGGGAGGCGATGGCCCAGCCATCGTCGAGGGCGGTGGGCGTTCCGCAAGCCATGCCGGTTTGTCCCCGCGCGGTCACGGACGCCGACAGCAGGAGCACGGCAGCGATGCCGAGGCGCCGCAATTTCCTGCCGCCCTCACGCATGCTGCCGTCTCCATCGTTACGCCGGCGGGGGAGCCGAGATTTTCACCGACGGCCGCTCCAGCATTTTCTGATGGAAGGCATCGAGCTTCGGGAACGCCTTGCGCCAGCCGCAATCGGCAAAGCGGAAATCGGCATAACCGAGCACGCAGACGAGGCCGATCTGCACGATGTCGAACGGCCGCGACAGCACCTCTAGCTTGTTCTCGAACCGCGCCATGCCGGTCCAGGCCCGGTTCCAGTGGTCGTCGGACCAGGCCTTCCACCGCAACTCCTGCGGGCGCACCATGCCCTCGTAGCGGCACAGCAGCATGGCATCGAGCATGCCCTGCAGCAGCGAATGATCCGACTTGACCTGCCAGCGCGTCGGGCCGGAGGCCGGGATCAGCCTGTTGCCGCCGGCGAGTTCGTCGAGATATTCGACGATGACGTAGGAATCCAGAATGACGTCGCCATTGTCGAGGATCAGCACCGGCAGCTTCTTCAGCGGCGTGATCTTCGAATATTCCTCGTTGACGGTGCCGGGCGCCACCGTCGCCGAAATGAATTCGATCTTGTCGATCAGCCCGGTCTCGATCGCGGCGATGCGAACCTTGCGGGCGAATGGCGAGGCGGGAGAGAAGCTGAGTTTCATGTTGTTATTCCCTGACCAGTTCGTTTCTCCGTTATGGCCGGGCTTGTCCCGGCCATCCACGTCTTCGTTGCCGATGCACCGTCAAGACGTGGATGCCCGGCACAAGGCCGGGCATGACGACGAGTGAGCAAGTGCTCCACCCCACCAACCTCACGCCTCGATGACTTGCTGCCGCTGTTCGCCGAGGCCCTCGATGCCGAGGGTGACGACGTCGCCGACATTGAGGAATTGCGGCGGCTTCATGCCGGCGCCGACGCCGGGCGGCGTGCCCGTGGTGATGATGTCGCCGGGCAGCAGCGTGAGGAATGTCGAGACGTAGGCAATGCACTTCGCCATCGTGAAGATCATGGTCGAGGTCGAGCCGGTCTGGCAGCGCTTGCCGTTGACGTCGAGCCACATCGACAGCTTCTGCACGTCGGCGATTTCATCCTTGGTCACCAGCCATGGGCCGACCGGGCCGAACGTGTCGTGAGACTTGCCCTTGGTCCATTGGCCGCCGCGCTCCTGTTGGAAGTAGCGCTCGGAGACGTCGTTGCAGACGCAGTAGCCGGCGACGTGATTGAGCGCGTCGGCCTCGCTGACATATTTGGCGCGGGTGCCGATGATGGCGGCGATCTCGACTTCCCAGTCGAGCTTCTTGGACTCGCGCGGCTTTTCGACCGCGTCGTTCGGGCCGCTCAGCGAGGTGTTGGCCTTCAAAAAGAAGATCGGCTCGGGCGGAATCGGATTGCCGGTTTCCTTGGCGTGATCGACGTAGTTGAGGCCGATCGCGACGAATTTCGAGATGCCGGTGACCGGCGCACCGAAGCGCGGCTTGCCATCGACGGCGGGAAGTTTTGAGGGGTCCAATGCTGCAAGCTTGGCCAACGAAGCGGGCGCGTAGGCCTCGCCGTTAAGATCCTTCACATGCGCGGAAAGATCGCGCAGCTGGCCGGATTTATCGATCAGGCCGGGCTTTTCCTGGCCAAGCGCGCCGTAACGAACAAGCTTCATTGTACTGCTCCCTCAGGGGTTTATTTACTTGGAATGCTTCATGGAACAGCGGGCGGGGAAATTCAACCACGGAAGCGCCCCGCATTGCAGGTCTCTTAATTCGTAGGGTGGGTGGAGCGCAGCGATACCCACCAGCTTTCCTGCATCCTGAGGCGGTGGGTATCGCTTCGCTCCACCCACCCTACAATCCGGGTTCACCCCAGCGCGATGAACTTGAAGGCGTCCCCCTCGCGCCTGATATGGCCGGCATTGAAGTGCCCGCCGATGACAAGCGTCGGCGTGTCGGTAAAACGCCCGAACAGCTCGCGCCGCGTCACGGCCGACGCTTTGGGGTCGGAATCCGCGGTTGATGACCAGTCGAGATGGGCCATCTGGCAGGGGTGATGGGCGACGTCGCCGGTGAGCAGGCCCTCCTGGCCGTCGGACTTGATGTGGATGCTCATATGGCCGGGGCTGTGGCCGGGCGTCGGGATCAGGGTGATTTCGTCCGAAAGCCTGGCATCGCTCGGCACCAGATCGGCCTTGCCGGCATCCGCGATCGGTTTGACGGAATCGCCGAACACCGCCTTTTTGTCGGGCTCGTCGCTGTGGTCGCGCCAGTGCTCGAATTCGGTCTTGCCGAACACATAGCGGGCGTTGGCGAAGGTCGGCACCCACTGGCCGCCGACCAGCCTGGTGTTCCAGCCGACATGGTCGACATGCAGGTGGGTGCAGAGCACCGTGTCGATGCTGTCAGGCGCAAAGCCCGCCGCGGTCAATCTGTCGAGGAACGGGTCCTGGCGGTTGTTCCAGGTCGGTACGTTGCGGCCCTGCTTGTCGTTTCCCAATCCGGTGTCGACGATGATTCGCCGCTTTGGTGTTTCCACCAGCAGCGAATGGATCGACATTTTGAGGCGGCCCTCTTCATTGGCGAAATGCGGGATCAGCCAGGGCAGCTTCTGGATCTCTTCGTTGGTTGCGAGCGGCAGGATGAAGCGGGTGCTGCCGACGGTCTCCAGTTCGACCACCTTGGTGATTTTGACCTTGCCTACCGTCCAGTGCATCCGGCGGTTCCTCCCTTGTTTCGTTTCTTGCTTACCTCGCCCCGCTTGCGGGGAGAGGTCGGCGCGTAGCGCCGGGTGAGGGGTACAGGTCTTCCAACCAGCAAATCGCTCGTTGAGGGAGCCCCTCACCCCAACCCTCTCCCCGCAAGAGCGGGGTGAGGGAGTCAGCTAACGCGCGCAGTCGACGATGACGGTGCCGAGCTTGTCGCCCTTTTCCACCGCGAGATGCGCCCGGGCCGTCTCCGACAGTGCAAACTCCCCGGCCACGTTGTGGATGCGCTTGCCCGCCGTGAGCCATTTTGTGATGTCGGCCTGGGCTGCGGCCAGCAGCGGCGGCGGCAGTGCGAACAGCACCAGCGCGCGTAGCGCGATGCATTTCTCCATCAGGTCGCGCATCGGGACCAGCGGCGTGCGATTGCCATTGGTGGCGTAGACCGCGATGGTTGAATTCATCGCCATCAATTTCAGGGTGATGGCGATGTTGCCGCCAAAATCGACGTCGACCACGCGGTCGACGCCGCGCCCGCCGGTGAAGGCCAGCACTTTGGCGATGACGTCATCATTGCGGTAGTTGATGACGAGATCGGCGCCGGCAAGCCGCGCCTGTTCGGCCTTCGCTTCCGAACTGACGGTCGCGATCACCTGCGCGCCGCCCCATTTTGCAAGTTGCACCGCATAATGGCCGACCGCGCCGGCGCCGCCGGTGACCAGCACGGTTTTTCCCGTAATCGGACCATCGCAGAACAGGCAGCACCACGCCGTCATGCCGGGAATTCCGAGCGTGGCGCCGGCGGCGTATGAAAGACTGTCCGGCAGCGGCGTCACCAGATGCTCGGCGAGCGCGATGTACTCCGCCGCGGTGCCGAAGGCGCGGCCGTTGCGCTGACCGTTGAACAGCCAGACGCGCTGGCCGACCCTCAATTGCGTGACGTCTTCGCCGACCTGGTCGATGATCCCGGCGCCGTCGCTGTTGGGGATCACGCGCGGATACTCCATCGCGCGATAGCTGCCGCCGCGGCGGCCGACATCGGCGGGATTGACGCCGGACGCCTTCAGCCGCACCCGGACTTCGCCCGGGCCGGCGTCAGGCGTCGGCATCTCGCCATAGGTCAGCACCTCGGGCGCAGGGCCCGTCCGCTCGTACCAGACCGCTTTCATCTGGCGCCCCTTACACTACAGCGTTCCCGGGAACGCACCGCCGTCGAGCAGGATGTTCTGCCCGGTGATGAAGCCGGCCTTGGCGCTGCACAGGAAGGCGCAGGCCTCGCCGAATTCTTCCGGGGTGCCGAACCGTCCGGCGGGATTGAGCTTGGCGCGCTCTGCCAGCACCTGCTCGACGTCGATTTTGCGCTTCTCGGCTTCGCCCTTTGCGGTGCCGCGCAGGCGGTCGGTGTCGAAGGGACCCGGCAGCAGCCCGTTGATGGTGACGTTGTTGATCACGGTCTTGCGCGAGATACCGGCAACAAAGCCGGTGAGGCCGGCGCGGGCGCCGTTGGAAAGGCCCAATATGTCGATCGGCGATTTCACCGCGGCGGAGGTGATGTTGACGATGCGGCCGAACTTGCGCGCCATCATGCCATCCACCGTCGCCTTGATCAGCTCGATCGGGGTGAGCATGTTGGCGTCGACAGCCTTGATCCAGTCGTCGCGGGTCCAGTTGCGGAAATCGCCGGGCGGCGGGCCTCCGGCGTTGTTGATCAAAATGTCCGGATCGGGACAGGCTTTGAGCACGTCCGCGCGTCCCTGGGGCGTGGTGATGTCGCCGGCGACTTCCGTCACCGTTACGCCGGGATGCGCTTTGCGGATTTCATCGGCGGTCTTTTTCAGCGCCTCGGCGCCGCGCGCCGTCAAGGTGACGTGCACGCCTTCATTGGCCAGTTGCATCGCGCAGGCGCGTCCCAAGCCTTTGCTGGAGGCACATACGATGGCGCGGCGGCCTTTGATTCCAAGATCCACTGTCTCACTCCCGTTATGTCAGGTGATTTTCTAGATTTCGATTGGAGCAGTGTAGCCAATCGCGACGGCCATGATAAGTGGCTCGTCGCTGCGCGAAATGCATATCAGTCGATCACCGCCTGCTAAATTCGCTGCTCTCGCTTCAGCCGGTCGATGGTGGCGGTGACGTCAGGCGGCAGCGACTTGAAGCCCTTTTGCCCGGCCGTCGAAAGCAGCGGCCGCAATTGCGAGCCGGTCAGGAATGCCGGCTGGCGATCGCTTGGGACGAGCTGGTCGAAAACCAGCACCAGCGTGATCGCGACCAGGCCGACGCGCACCGCACCAAGCGCCGCGCCGCCGAGGCGATCGCCGATACCGGCCGATCCGATGGTGTCGTCGAGCGCCATGCGCCCCACCTTTCCGAGCACCATGCCTGATATCAGGAAGATTCCGAAGAACAGCAGCGAATTCTGCATCAGGGGCGAGCCGAGTGCGCCGTTGAGCTGCGGAGCCAGCAACGAGGTGGCCGTCACCGCGATCGGCATCGCGAACAGATAGGCGAGGATCGTGACCGCGCTGCGCAACAGACCGGAGTTGAAGCCGGTGACCACGGCAATCAACAGGGCGAGATAGACGACGGCATCGAAGCTGTTCATCGATGAAATCCCTGCCTGTTCCTTAGCGTCGCCGTCTGGTCAACGAAACGGGTTCGCGGTCGCTAAAATCGTAGGTATCAATGGGCTCGCCTTATTTCGGGGTCGTCATGTCTGATCTATTCGACGTCCGTAAAGAAATCATTCTGATCACAGGCGTTAGCCAGGGGGAGTTCGCGCGGGTGTTGCCGGCGCATGGTGCTGGCCGCTCTGATGGTTGGACAAGAAAGCGCCTCTGCTTGGGAGTACCTCCTAATGGTCGACGCCCGATCTACCGTTTGTTCGCGACCATTGGCATGATGCAAGCCTATGCGCCGTGAGGTGGAGACATGACCAACGACCGCCTAGTGCAGCCACCGCCAATCCGTCACATCCGTAAAATCGGCATCGTCGGAACCGCAATCCTCCTGCTCGGGCCTATGGCCGCTTTCACAGATCTTGGAGCAGGACCGCGCATCTCTGAAGGCTTCGAACCATTCGAGAAATCAGCGAGTGAGCGCGTCGCTCAGGCCTTCGAAGACATTCGGGACATCGCATCCATCTCTGACGAGCTGAAGACTGCGCTGGCGTCGCTGAGCCAGAGCGTTCAGAGCGCGCAGAAGCCGCCGGTCAAGGCTGAAGGCAATGATTGACCTGATCTGACTTCAGGGCTTCTACGGTGAGAGGCAACAAGATTATCGCCTCTTGATGTACTGGTCGCGGCTTCCGTGATGCGCCTGCAAAAACTCACTTTTGATGATTGGCTGGAACACTCGTTTGGACGCGAAGTTCGCTTTCAGCAAGCGCCTTGGTACTTCGATCCGGACCATGATTGGTGGGATCCGCCACCTGTGGAAGCCGTATCCTACGTCACTCGACTGTTTGAAGACCCCGAGCCGGCATTACAGGGATTTGCTGACAGCCAAATTGCACAGGGCTTAAGCTACCTCGTGAATACGAGCGCAAGCGGCGATAACAGGTGGTTTTGTTCAACTGATGTGCCGGTCGAAGACCGTGTCCGCTGCGTTAAGTCCGTCGCAGCACTATTTACGAAATTGTTCGAGCCGCGGTGCGCTCCCAGTTTATCTCACCTGAGCGAAGCCGATGCCGGAACGCTTAACTGTGTTTGCTACATGTGGTGGGATGCGTTTCCGAGTTTGGCTCATGCGGGCGATCCGGACCTGCCAACTCTCCACGATTGCGCGCTGCGTACCATGGAGCGCATCCTTCATCTCAACTCGATCGCTTGCCAGGAGAGCGCTCTACACGGGCTGGGACACTGGCAGCGAGACTACAGCGAGAAAGTGACCCAAATCATAGACCGCTTTTGCGAGGCGCATTCCAAGGCCGACCCCCGGCTTTTGGCCTACGCTCGATCGGCCCGCTGCGGATGCGTGCTGTGACGTTGAGGAGTGATTGTCGCGCGCCCTGCAGGCGGAGTGTCGTCATCAGCCAAACAGCATACGCCCGGCAAGACTGCCCGAACATCGCCGTTATGGCGACATCGATGCCAAACGATCCCTTGTTGGGCTCCATGTACAAGAAAGCTGTGAGCTATCGTCCGCCGGGGGTCCTGTTGGAGCGTTGGGATCAGTTACATCCGCCGATCGCTCAACGACCGAGCGGGCCTCGCCATCCCGTCACCAATGAGCACCACGTGGCAGCCGTGCGGCATCGGCACAAAAGTGACAAACCTGCCAAACTGAGACATCGCTAGACGCCGTGGTTCAAACACTGTTTCAAACACTCACTTTCATCAAATTACATCTGAGAGTCTAAAAGCGAACCGACACCTTAAAGCCCGTTGGTATCTTGATGGTGCGCAACTGGGGATGGCGGGACGCACCGTGTTGGAAGTGTTGATTACCAAGCGAAGCTCGACCAAGTGGGAATGGCGGGTCTGTGACCGCTATGGGGCCACGATTATCGGCGGGTTTAAGAGCACCAGACCAGCGGCCAAGTACCGGGGTAATCGGGCGCTATTTCTTGTGTTGTCTACGCGCTGGGTAAGGTGATGCGCGAAGCGGAGGCGGATATCAAAGAGGCGGACGATAATCTAAAATGCGTCCTCAGTCATCCAGCTCACTGGTGGGCTTGTTGGGGATTTTAACCCATCAGGGCGCATGCGCCGTCGCTCAATGGATTTTCGGGTTCTCGCTCCGCGAGCCCTCAGATGCGCAATTGCGCATCGGGGAATGACGATTGAGGGGGTTGCTTCGACTGCGACAAAACAACCCGACGGGCAAATCACTTCGCATTTTCGGAAATCGTGTCAAGCCCCAAAATAAAAAATATTTCTGTTTTACAGAAGGTCAAATCAGTTTATATGTGAGCCATCCCGTCCTACTCAGAAGGGCGTCGGCCGTCGTCACGGACGTTGGGCGGGTTGCGGTGGACGCTTGTTTGCGCTGAGACGACGGCGTGGACGGGCGTACGGCAAAACCGTGTGGTCCTGGCGCCCGTTGCAGGCGTCAAGCTGTCGGAGAAGCGCAAGCGGGAACGGCAGCGACGGAGTCAACCAAGAACTCGTCTCCGGGGAGATCACGGCATAAGCCGTAAAGCCATTGCGCAGGGAAGGCCGGGTGTTCTCCGCTGCCCTGTATGCTCGTGTGCACCTTGTTTTGTGCAAACCGCACGCGAGACCGCGGGTGCAGCGCGCACCCGGTCTTCCCTGCGCCCTCTCATTTGGGGAGGGCGGGAAGTTTCTGGCAAAGCTCGGGCGCAATGCGTCGCGAGAATAATTTTTGTCGTCCCGGCGAAGGCCGGGACCCATAGGCCGCGGCCCCTGTTATTGAAAAAGGAAGATGACGACCAGCGTGCAAAAGCAATTACCGCCTGTGGTTATGGGTCCCGGCCTTCGCCGGGACGACGGATAGTGATTGGCATACTGGAGCGCCTGTGGTGATGACAGCTGATGGCTCACCCCGCCCGCATCTCGGCCTTGATCATATCCGCCGCCTTCTCGCCGATCATGATCGTCGGCGCGTTGGTGTTGCCGCCGATCAGGGTCGGCATCACGGAGGCATCGACGATGCGCAGGCCTTCCAGGCCGTACACTTTCAGCTTGGGATCGACCACTGCCATCGGATCGCCAACGCCCATCTTGGCGGTGCCGACCGGGTGATAGACGGTGTCGACACGGGCGCGCAGAAGCTTGCGGATGTCGTCGTCGGTGTGCACATCAGCGGTGAACATGTCCTGTTTCTGCAGCGCGCGCAGCGCCGGCGTGTCCAGCAACCGTTTTGTCACCTTGTAACCGCCGACCATGGTTTCGAGATCGTCGGGATGGCCGAGGAAATTCGGATCGATCAACGGCGGCGCAAAAGGATCGGCGCTGCCGAGCGCGACATGGCCGCGGCTCTTTGGCCGCAGCTGGCAGACATGGAGCGAGAAGCCCGTGCCCTTGTGCCGCTTGCGGCCGTGATCGTCGGTCAGCGCCATGCCGAAATGCAATTGCACGTCGGGCACGTCGAGGTCGGGCCGGGTTTTCAGGAAGCCGCCGCATTCGGCGAAATTCGACGTCATCGGCCCGCGGCGCTCGCGCCGGTACTGGCGGATACCGCGCAGCAGCCGCGGCAGGGCCTTGAGCGAAAGGCCGTTGAAATTCGGATTGTCGGACAGGTAGCCGAACACGAAGTCAGGATGGTCCTGCAAGTTCTGTCCGACGCCGGGCAAATGATGCACGCTTGCGATGCCGTGCTTGCCAAGCGCCGCGCCGTCGCCGACGCCGGACAGCATCAGCAGCTGCGGGGTCTGGAACGCGCCGGAGGCGACGATCACCTCGCGCCGGGCGCGAAGCTGCTTCAACTCCTTGCCCTGGCGGTATTCGACGCCGACCGCGCGCTTGCCCTCGAACAGGATGCGCGTGGCTTGCGCGGTGGTCTCGACGCGCAGATTGGCGCGGCTATTCATATGCGGATGTATATAGGCGCGCGCCGCGCTCCAGCGTTCGCCGTTCTTCTGCGTCACCTGGTAGATGCCGAGGCCTTCATGGTCCTCGGCGTTGAAATCCTCGCGGATCCGGAATTGGCCTTCCTGCGCCGCCTGCAGGAAGATCTGCTGCACCGGATTTTCGGTGCGCAGTTTGTTGACGGCGAGCGGGCCGTCCTTGCCGTGATATTCGCCGCCGAAATCGGCGTTGTTTTCCGAGCGCTTGAAAAAAGGCAGCACGTCGGAGAACGACCAGCCGGCGTTGCCGAGCGAGGCCCATTGGTCGTAGTCGCTGCGGTGGCCGCGGATATAGACCATGGCGTTGATCGCGGACGAGCCGCCGAGCCCCTTGCCGCGCGGCTGATAGCCGATGCGGCCGTTGAGGCCGGCCTGCGGCACGGTGTTGAAGGCCCAATTGTTGATGGTGCCGGTCACCATCAGCGCCAGCGCGAACGGCGTGGTGACCACCCAATTGTCGTTCTTGCCGCCGGCATCCAGCAACGCCACCGACGTCTTTGGGTCCTCCGAAAGCCGTCCCGCCACCGTGCAGCCGCCGGAGCCGCCCCCCACCACCACGAAATCGAATATGTCCGTCACGCGCCGCCCCCGATAATGATGTTTTTGTGGACTTTTGTTGCGTCAAAGTTCCGCTTTTGCGCCTTTGATGGCAAGGGCGGCTTCCCGAGGGCGTTTCGTGCCGTTTTTGGCGTCACAAAAACCTCAAAAACTGCACCATGGGCCTTTCCAAAGCAGGCTTGCGTTGATACATACCCCTCGCACCCAGGGGCATTGCCCGGGTTGCCTTCTCAGGAAGCCTCTGGACGGGAACGATCGACGCCCAAAAGCGTTGGCCGCTTTCGCTTCGGGTTCGGTTTTTGGGAAGGCGCGCAACGGTTTAACGCGGGGTGGAGCAGCCCGGTAGCTCGTCAGGCTCATAACCTGAAGGTCATAGGTTCAAATCCTATCCCCGCAACCAAGTTAGCCCTTCCAGGTCATCGACCTGGAAGGGTTTTTCTTTGGGGTCGCCGATCCCGGCCATCGGGCCAATCCCGTGCGGGCGAATCGCGCGGCGTCAAATCGGTGGCTTCGATGCGCAGGCGATTGGCGGAAGGTCTCAACGCCTGCCTGATGTGTGCCGTGTGCCGCCACGGCGTTCCGACTCTCAACGAGCGAACGAATAGCGCCGGCCGATCTTCGTGCATATACGCTGTCGTGCTGCACCCGACAGCTGTACTGCAAACCCCATCGCTATGAGTACTCAGTAAGCAATGCGCTGCCTAAATCTTCCGACGACAGACAATTCTTTCACCACGAAAGCGAAACGTGAAAAGGTTAGCATCACGCGGGGCCGCTTGGTGGGAGTGGTGCACGTGAGTTGTGAACGAAGAATCTTTCCAAGGCGATATCAGGCAAACATCGCACAGCCTTACACCCTCATCGGGTTGACGGTAGAGGAGACACGTGAGTTCGAACGGCTGGACCATCTTTCTATCGAAGGCGATTCAGGCAACGCCACCTGGACTCCGGATGGCGAGCCAACGACGCCCGAAGAAAGGCGATGGTTCGAGCTTTATCGCAAACACGAACTTGGCTGGAGTGCCTGGCTCGCAGCCGAAGGTGGGTCGACAGCGGCATTTCCCATTCGAGATCGCTCGGTGCTCTAGCATTCCGATTTGGATCTGGTGTCCCCGCGCATGGGGCGATTCGTCGGGCTCCTATTTGAGTATGTCTGTTATTCATTGATTGCATGGGTCGGTTGCGTTGTTGCAGAAGCTCGCCGGGTGGCACGCCTTGTGCTTTTTATTTTCTGTGCGCTGGAACCGCGCGCTTGTCGCTTTATTGTCGCAACTCTGCGCCAATACAGCCCGCCAAACAAAGTGGAATAGAAGATGAGTTCACCAATGCTATGTGATGACGATCAGGATTTTTCCGCCGGTGAACACCTTGGACGTGAAATTCAGCTGCAGGATTCCTCCCTCCGCAATATCTACGAGACGCGTTTGCAACTCGCCCAGCAGCTTGAGGAAAATCTGGCCTTGCGCCGCGCGATAACGCTTCGGCAACGGCAGTCACTGGCGCCCCTGGAGCCCAGCAGGGTTCGCGCAAACGGGCGGATGCGTTAGGGCATCGTTCGATCGTCGCTGTCGCTTGAAAACTCGGGAATGCGCGTTTCCGCACCCGATTGCGAGGTGCATGCCGACAGGTCCCATCACATGGGCGCCCAACTTTGCAGCGCTTCTTTTCGGGGGGCGCATATCGGTCGCGCACGCCGAAATGCCGTTGCCGGGCTCACTGGCATTCAAAAGGCCCCGATCGGGAAGATGCCCCGATTCCGATTTGCACCGGCTCCGGCCAACTTCAAAAGATTGTATCATTATAGGAGGCAACCATTGGATGTTGTGGCGGGCAAATTTGTCCTCCAAATTGCCTCCTGCGAGAAATTTTTTTGATGCGAACCCGTATTTCCCCTAATCAAATGTGGTAATTTTGCGAAGTATTGAATGGGAATACAACCTGAGCGAACAAATAAGTCGCCAGAAAAATATTGCAGGGAGAAGAAATGAAGTTTCGCAAATTCAATCTCTCGTCATTTTCCATGGATGAGTTGTGGGCCCTCCATGAGCAAGTCGGCAATATCCTGGCCGAAAAAATAACGAGTGAAAAACGTGAGCTGGAGCAACGCCTTGCGAAGCTGAACAGCGGCATGATGGCGAAAATCAAACGGCCGGATCGGCAAGTGGCGGAACGGCGAGCCGCTCGCCGAAAATATCCTCCGGTGCTTCCCAAATTCCAGAATCCATCTGACCCGTCCGAAACGTGGGCCGGTCGAGGCAAGCAGCCGCGCTGGATGGTATTGCAGCTCAAGGCCGGCAAGAAGATGAATGATTTTCTGATTGATCGCGTCAAGCGCAAGCGCGCGAGCACCCGGTAGACCGCAGAAGTTCGGCCCCGACGCACGTTCGCTGCCGCGGACGTCATTCAGCGCGCCGCAAATCGGCCGGGCCATACGCTGGGCCTGCCGCGCAAGGGTGACTGCCTCGAGCGCGCGGCGGGTGGGCGCGCTGGAAATCATCTTCCCGCTTCGCCGGTCGACGGCCTAGCCGGCCAGTGCCACCTCGGCCAGTTCGAGCCATTTGGTTGCCATCTCGCGCAGCATCCGGCGCGATTGTTCATCGGTCGTCGTGGCGGCCAGCTGCAGGCAGTGATTGGCAAAATCCACATATCTGTCGCTCAGAGAAGCCTGCTGCATGATCGATCCGCGAATATCAGGAAGTTTTGTCCGTCGAGGAGAAGGCCAAACGGACTGAGATGCCATCTCGCGAGAGTTATCTTGCTGCCGGCATTTAAATAGATATTACTCCGATCAAATTTTAAAATTCAACTGCCCAAGCCACATTTGGATTAGGAATCAGATTTTATTTGATCACCGAGCTGATCGACATTTACTGAACACAGTGCGCCACTAGAGGGTGTGCCACGAGCTGATCAAGTTCAGCACCTCGTTCTCATTTCTCCAAACAAGCAGAGCGCGCCAAAATGCTGCAGCGGCCGGAAAGAATCCCGTTTGTTGTCAGGGCCAAAGAGAAGTTTTTCACGGGAGGATTCCTAGGGCTGATACTGCTGGTAATGGCGGTGTGGATGTACTTTCTGGGCTCCATCTTTTTGAACCTGGTGACCTGGTTTCTTTCCTGACCGACGGGCAGGATGCAGGGCCCGGTGAATTCGGATTCGATCGAATCGCTTTCCATGGGCGTCACGGGCGCGAGCGGCAGGCAATCAACAATCAAAGTGTCGGTGCCGCAAGACCGGCTGCACGGGCGATCGGAGTTATGGGAGCGTGAATGGCGGACATTTTCCTGGCTAAGCTGTGGGACGGTGCGGTCGCGTCCTTTGTTCGCTCAGACGGTGAACACTTGATCGTCCGCGTCGAAGGCCATGAACGAAAAATTTCGCGGGACGTATGGCGAGAGCTCCCCGAGCAGCAGGATCGCGTCCATCATCGCGAGCATGGGCATGGACGGCACGGACCGGCAGATCCTGGCTTGCGCAGATCCGAGCAATGAATCGACGAGTGCCTTGAGTGGCATCGGTGCTTGCCGCGATCGTGCGAGCCGGACCTCAGATCAACGACATTTGAAGGGAAGATGCCCGATGCCCGCAGAGCTGTCCGCGAAATTAAATAATTATTAACCAGGTTCGAGTGACCTAGGGCATTATGCTGCCGTGGCGGCGCCAACGGGACGGGCATTAAACGATGTTTCAGCTGCTCTCACGGACTCGCGCGCAAAAGCATGCTGGCGATCGATCGGGCGACCGGGATTTCAGGGTTCGGTCGGCCGGACGTGATCTCGGCACCGACCGGTTACGGGTGAGCTCCATTCTGGGCGCGCTGGATGCTTCCATTCGCGAGGCGGAGCAGGAGCAATCGGGCCTCAGCCGGCGCGTCGAAGACGTCCTTGCCCGTGCTGCGGTGACATTCGGAAATGGCACCGACGAGTACCTTGAGCGCGACGCACTCGACAGCCACCACCAGACCTTGTTCGGCAACGAGATCTCCAACGGACAGCGCCGGCTTCAGGAACTTGCGACAACGATAGCCCACTTCAAGTTTTTGAAGGCTGCTTTGCTTAGCCGCTTTCCGGACTTCAAGCCTCCTGCACCCGCCGCGTAAGTCTTGCGCGGCCGCAGCGCCATTTTCCAGGGACCAGATTCTGCCCGGTCAGTACCGGTCCCTCAAGACAACAGGCTTCGGATCGAGCTGTACGCCTTGCCAAAAGCCGTTGATCGCCCGGATCGGGTCTCGGTCCGCGACCGACTTGCCTTCGAAACTCCCAGGCTGCGCAGCAATCGACCATCGCCTTGGCGATCATTTGGACTCTCGCCGTGCGCCGGAGGACGCTACGATCGGCGCTTTACGAATCCCGATTTTAAACTGGAAAGGCATTGCCTGAGGGTTGCTTGCATGGATCCAGAGGATTTCCGATATCGGGTTGCGGACGATGGACGGATTGCCATTGCCGGCCTCACTCTGGAGGAAACCCTGGAACTCGAAGCGCTGCTTCGGTGGCAGGACGTTGCGAGGGATTTGTCACGCGAATTGCGGCTCCTCGAACTATATCTAAGACATCATGCGACCTTCACCGACAGGCGCCGGATCATCGACGCAGGCAGCAGCGAGTCGCTCCACGTGCGCCGGCCACGCGACGTCAGCTCAAACGGTCCTCGCCGAGCCCGGCGGATGGTTGGAATGTCTCCGCGCATCCAGGTGCTGCGATCGGCGCTCGCCATCGGCATGGTCAGCGTGGGAATGCTCACCGTCTACCTGGTCGTCGTCAGCCCATAGTCCGACGGCAGCACTGAAAAGCTGGCTGCGAACAACTTCGCGCCGGGCTCATTCCGGAACGGGTCTTCAGGCAAGGCGCCGCAACGCCAAGGCGTTCACAGGAACGCGAAGGTTTGAAGCGCCTCGATCACCACGCAGATAATCATTCCCCATAAGGCGAAGTTGATCTCGATCCCAACTCGCATAGGACATCCTCCCCTTTTTTGCCGCCCGATAGCCGTTGCTTCGCGCGTGATTATTTTAATCGTAATTGAAGAACGGTCAGCTTCCCAGCCTGACTTCTGAGCAATCCGCAGTTCCCTAACGGGGATGCCGTCTCGGTCGGCATGAATCCGGCGCCAATCGCAGCCCATTGCCTGGATCAGCCATGGCCGCACCCAGCGAGCCGCAAGGCTGGCGACCCGGACGGTGCGACGGCTGGCCATCCGTAATTGCCTGGGACGCCGGTGCCCCGGGCAAGCGATGCTCAGATTGCCAGCAGGCTGGAACCCTGAATTGAGAGCAGCGTCAAATTGCCGGTGGCGTAGGCGCCCGTATCTATGTTGGCGCGGTTTGCCAAAATCTCTGCACTGCGAACCGGTGTATGACCATGAACAATATATTTGCTGAACCGCTTCTTATGCTGAAGAAAATCCTCTCGGATCCAAAGCAGGTCTTCCTCCCGCTGCTCAGCCAGCCGGATGCCCGGTCGAACACCTGCATGAACAAAAAAGAAATCGCCGCAAGAGAAGTTGAGACGCAAGCGCCCCAGAAAGTCGCGATGGCGCGCCGGCATTACCTCGGATAGCTCTCTCATTAATGCATGCTGCTCGTCGCCGTCCGGATTGACCGACGGGGAAAGTCCGTAGGACATCAATGTTTCCAGTCCACCGACTTGAAACCAATTCCCCATGCGGCCGGGATCGCGAAAGACGTCGTCAAGAAAGGCTTCGTGATTGCCCTTCAGGAAGACCGCGTTTCCGCGTTGGGAACGTTCAATCAGGAGGTCAAGCGTTGAGCGCGAATCCGGCCCGCGGTCGATGTAATCGCCCATGAAGACTTCTATCGCGTGACGTGGCCTGCTGTGTGCAACGTCGGCGTCGATGACGCGGAGCATTTGATCAAGTAGATGCGCGCAGCCGTGAATATCGCTGATGGCGTAGATGCGAACCCCGTCCGGCAACCTTGGCTTCGCCATCGGCTTCGCATGGCGCAGTGCTGACAACATCGGGATAATATACTCTCAAAGGCGTCCCGGGCTCGAGGCCACGCGAATCCTCACCTTGGCATTAATCGCCTGGGATGAATATATATCATCCTGATACAGGTTTGGCAGGACGCCGGGCGAGTCCCGGGTGTTCGACGCAAGCCGCGCAACGGCGTTGCCTCACTGACGCGGCCGGATCAGGCCGCAGGGACAGGCTGGCTGACGTGCGCCCTGTGGTGGACTTGCAATCGCCCCTTATCGAGGATCAGGACTTCCGGACAACGACGACGCCGGCATGGGGCACCGTCCTGTCGGCACGGGGAGCCCTTGCGAAGGACTTCAACAGCGCTGTGCATGCGTATCCAACCTGGAGAAGCGCTGCGAAAACCACTATCGCTGAAATTGCCTGGAGCAGGGTCTGGCCCTGTGTCATCGAAATCGCCGCCAGTGAAACCGATCCAACGAAAAGAATGGGCACCAGAATTAGAAACCGGAAGCGAATTCCAAGAACCAATCCAATCAAGGTACTGCAAATGGCCAGTGTGGTCACACCACCTACTCCATACAAACTACTGTGTTTCCTAACGCTGGCCTCCCTAAAATTGGCTTAATTTAGCCATTGAAATTGCTTGAAATTCTGATGCCAGGCCGGTTGCCGGGGGAGATGCTCACCGACGGGCACTCAGCGCGGTAAATTTTCTGGATCGCGTTGAACCGATCAACATTGCGCATTTAATTTCCGTCGTCCCTTGCTTCCAGACCTTTTGTTTCGTGTGAGTGCTGCGTTTGCAGGACAATCCCGGATTTTGCGCCGAGCGCTGGGAAATCGGGCTGCCTCTTCAATCGAAGGGGTAGGTTTGACCCGCTTCCATGGTTAATTTAAAGCCTTCGCTGTCGGGGAATTAAATACCGGAAAAAGAAAGTGCTCAGCTCATGCGCGTTGTTGTTGTGGGAACGGGATACGTTGGATTGGTTTCGGGTGCCTGTTTCGCCGACTTTGGACACCACGTCACTTGCGTGGACAAGGACGAGGCCAAGATCGCATCGCTACAGCGCGGCGAAATTCCGATATTCGAGCCCGATCTTGACCGCGTTGTCCAAACCAACGCGCGTGAAGGCCGACTCGTCTTCACGACCGACCTTGCGGGACCGGTAGGCGAAGCCGACGTTGTCTTTATCGCGGTCGGCACGCCGTCGCGGCGCGGCGATGGTCACGCGGATCTCAGCTATGTTTATGCGGCGTCGCGAGAAATTGCGAAATCCGTCCAGGGTTTTACCGTCATCGTCACGAAATCGACCGTCCCGGTGGGCACAGGCGATGAGGTCGAGCGAATCATCGAGCAGGTGAATCCTTCTGCCGATGTCGCCGTCGCGTCGAACCCGGAGTTTCTGCGCGAAGGCGCGGCCGTGCGCGACTTCAAGCATCCGGACCGCATCGTCGTGGGCACCGAAGATCCGCGCGCGCGCAAGGTGATCGGCGAGATATACCGGCCGCTTTATTTGAATCAGGCGCCGATCATGTACACCGGGCGTCGTACCGCCGAACTCATCAAGTATGCGGCCAATGCATTTCTGGCTACCAAGATCACCTTCATCAACGAAATCGCCGATCTGGCGGAAAAGGTCGGCGCGGACGTTCAGGAGATTGCCCGCGGCATAGGCTTGGACAATCGCATCGGATCGAAATTCCTTCATGCTGGTCCTGGTTACGGTGGCTCGTGTTTTCCCAAGGACACCCGTGCGCTGATCAAGACTGCGCAGGACTACGACGTTCCGCTAAGGATTCTGGAAGCGGTGAATTCGGTCAACGACACCCGCAAACGCGCCATGGCCCGCAAAGTGGCCGCGCCATTCGGTGGCAACCTTCGCGGAAAAACAGTTGCTGTCCTCGGCTTGACCTTCAAGCCCAATACCGACGACATGAGAGAGGCCCCCTCGATACCGCTGATTACGGCGCTCCGCGACTTGGGCGCGACGGTCCGGGCGTTCGATCCGGTGGGCATGGAACAGGCCCGATTGGAGATGCCTGACATCGAGTATCACGAAAACGCCTACAGCTGCGCCGAGGGCGCCGACGCATTGGTCATCGTGACCGAGTGGGAGCAATTTCGAGCCCTCGATCTTGATCGGCTAAAGCAGGAGATGGCGGCTCCGGTCGTGATCGATCTGCGAAACGTATACAATCCGGACGATCTGACCGGCAGGGGATTCCTGTACCAAAGCGTCGGGCGCCAAACGAAAGCAGCGGGCTAGCGTGAACGCGATGCCAACGTCAGCCTGAAGGCAACTACCGCTTCTCAATCCAAGTCTGCTTTCGTGGAGAAACCTGTGTCCCAAGGCCCTGCCATTCTCGTGACCGGAGGAGCCGGTTATATCGGCGCGCACTGCTGCAAGGCTTTGTCGGAGGCCGGCTACGTCCCGGTATGCTTCGATAACCTGTCGACCGGTCACCGCAGCTTCGTGAAGTGGGGTCCTTTTGTCGAGGGCGACGTCAGTGACACGGCGCGAGTGGCCGAAGCGATCGCGTCCCACGACGTCGTCGCCGTGATGCATTTTGCTGCATTCAGCCAGGTGGGTGAATCCGTCACCGCGCCCCAGAAATATTATCTGAACAATGTTTGCGGAACATTGTCGCTATTGAAAGCGATGCTCGAGCAGAAATGTCGCCGCCTGGTCTTTTCGAGTACCGGAGCGGTCTACGGCAATGCGGGTCGCGATCCGATCAGTGAGGGCGCCGCCGGCGTTGCCGTGAACCCTTACGGCGTCTCGAAATGGATGATCGAGCAAATCCTGGCGGATTATCGCTCTGCCTATGGCATGCATTCGTTCTGTCTGCGCTATTTCAACGCCTGTGGTGCGGAATTGTCGGGATCAATCGGCGAACTTCGTGATCCGGAAACCCATCTCATTCCGCGCGCGATGATGACCCTGCAAGGTCATGTCAGCGACTTTGCGATTTTCGGGGATGATTATGAGACCCCGGACGGTACGGCGATACGCGACTACATTCACGTGGTGGATCTGGCTGCAGCGCATGTTCGTGCCCTCGATGCCCTGCTGAACGGCTCTCCGGGCGGTCGCTACAATCTTGGTACGGGTTCTGGATTCTCGGTGCGTCAGGTGCTGGCGGCCATCGAGCGCGAAACAGGCCTTAACGTTCCACTGGTGACAAGGCCGCGTCGGCCCGGTGATCCGCCGATTCTGGTCGCCGATCCGTCGGCAGCTCGCGCTGATCTCGATTTTCGTCCCGCTTGCTCGGATCTGGCAACGGTTGTGAGGTCCTCGTGGGCCTGGCATCAATCGGCCCACCCCCGCATTGATGCCGAAACGCGATCTCGATAAGCGCACGAAGGGCGTGCTGCACCGGCGCCACATAATTATCAGGATTATGACGCGACACCGGAATTATGGCGCGGTGGGAAAAAATTGCCCTGTTTTTGATGGTCCATTGCGCATGTGGCGCGCATATTGAATATTTAAATAGCACGGACTGATCATTTAATTGCCGCATTGACGCAATGCAAAAATACATTTGATTTTTTGGGTGCGGTGCCACACTCTCGCTTCGATTGGTTAGCACTCTCTCAAAGCGGTCGTCGAAGATCTTTCCGCGAGATTAATTCGACATCGCTCGTTGCCCTCCGATTATTTAAATCAACACCTCGGTGGTTGCAGCGATGTCGGCGGTTGCAGTGATGGAAGTGACGAGGGCCTGAGATGTCTGCAACAACATATGGTACCGAAGACGTCTCTGCGACGATTGCAAGTCGTGGCGCGTCCCTGCAGCGCCCTTTCCAGATTTTTCTCATCAGTGGCGACTTTCTGCTGATCCTGGTGAGCTATCTGGTGGCGGGTGTCGTCTATCGCCAGTTCATGGGAACGCCGGCCGATCAGGAAGTTCCGATTGGTGCGGGCCTGATCGTCGGTGTTGCGTTCGTCGCAATAGCGTTTTTCCAGCGCGTCTACGACAGCCATCGTCTGTTCAACGGAATGTGGCAGGCGCGGAAGGTTGTTTTCGTCTGGATGATGTCGCTGGCGATTCTGGCTCTCATCGCCTTTCTTCTGAAATCGACCACGAGCCTTTCGCGCGGTACGACCATCGTGTTCGCGATTACCGGGCTTGTCAGCCTGGGCGCGCACCGGGCGGCCTGGCGCATCGGCCTGGCGTCTTCGCTGGCAAAGGGTCATTTGATTGACCGCAGGGTCGTGCTGCTCAGCCTGAAACCGCTCGATTTTACTTCGAACCGCTTCAAGGACTTGCGCAAGAACGGCTTCGACGTCGTGCGTCATTTCGTGTTGAACGCGACGCAGGATGACGCGGCCCTCGACGCCGAGATTTTGAACATCATTCGGCAGTCGCGCACGACGAATGCCGAGGAGTTTCTACTGGCAATCGACTGGAACGAACTGCCGATGCTTCAGAAGCTGAGTCAGCGGCTGCGCCAGGTCCCGCAGCCGATTCGGCTGCTGCCTGATTTTCCGATCGCAGATCTGGTTTCGCGGCCGTTCATGCCCGTCAGCGGAACGATGGCGATCGAAATTCAGCGGCCGCCGCTATCGATCTTCGAACGCGCGCAGAAACGGTGTCTGGACATCGGCCTCGCCTCGATTGCCCTTTTGATGCTGGCGCCTCTGTTGATCATTTCAGCGGTTTTGATCAAGCTCGATTCAGAGGGCAGCATCATCTTCCGGCAGTCCCGTCGCGGCTTCAACGGAAAGCCTTTCGAGATCTGGAAATTTCGCAGCATGAGCGTTGCGGAGAACGGCCACACCGTTACCCAAGCGACCAAGCAGGACAGGCGGGTGACCCGGGTTGGCCGCTTCCTCCGGAAGACCAGCATCGATGAATTGCCGCAGCTCTGGAACGTGCTGCGCGGGGAAATGTCGCTGGTCGGTCCGCGACCGCATGCGCTGGCCCATGACAATTATTACGACCAGGTGATCAGCAACTATGTGTATCGCCATCATATGAAGCCAGGCTTGACGGGCTGGGCGCAGGTCAACGGCTTCCGCGGCGAAACGCCGACCATCGACTTGATGGAAAAGCGCGTCGAGTATGACGTCTGGTACGTCAGCAACTGGAGCATTTGGCTGGATATGCGGATCATCATCCGGACCGCGATGGTCATGATGTATCAGGATGCCTATTGAGCGGGACGGGGTGCGTCCCGCGCTCGGCTGATCCCGGGACTTTGCCTTTTGGGGCTCTTGGTCTAGGATTTTCCGATGCTGTTGGCATCATTCAGGGTCCTGTTTGCGGCACTTGTCTTTGGCGGCGTTTTTCCGCCTGATGCCACGGCGCAGGTCGAGCCGGAGTCGGAACAGCCCGGCGAGCCCAGAATGTCTCGCGAGCAGTGGCTTGCCGATATTGAGGCCGCCCGCCGGCGCATCGAAGAAAGAAGGCGTGAAGGGCGGAGTTTTGCCCAGCCCACGCCATCCGATGCGGACGTCGCCCGCGAATCATTCCAAAGAATTCTAGAGGATGACAGTTTACGCGCTGGCGACATCGTCGCCACAAGCCGCGGCCTGCTGATGTTCAAGGGCCAGTCGTCCAATGAGCGAAGCCTGAACGATTTCGCGCAGTCGCATGGGGGGCCGCAAAGCCGTAGCCCGTAACGTCTTTTCACGGTCGCCGTACATCGACGGCTGGCGCGGGACCTGCTGGATAGCAACGGTGGCGGATCTGCAATCCGCTCTCGGACACGAAATGAAGAAATACCAGTCGCTCGGTTTCCGCAGCGGCACAGGTTCGGTCGAGCAGTTTCGTTTGGGCAGTGGCGGTTGCCCCTTGATAGAGTATGGCTGCGCTTGGATATAGCCGGGCTTGAAAAATGTCTTCGAAATCCTGTGCGACCGCGTCCTGCAGGGCGGCTGGCAGGGCGTTGAAGCTCCGCAGCGCCAATGGCGCTCGAATGAGCTGCAGCCAGGCCTCGTGGGGCGCCTGGCGATAGGACTGGTCAAGAAGCGCCACCGCGCGTGGTCCGAACCCCTCCTGGCGGATACTGGACCAGTACATGCCGAGCCAGCCAAGGGATTCGGTGGGTGCGCACGCAATCAGCGCCTTGCTCTGGGAGTTGACGCTGGCGGTGTCGGTGTCGGCCTGCAGCAGATTGGCGCTACGCACCGTTTCATCGGCTAGTCCGATCTGCAGGAGCAGCAACTCGCGCAGCGTCTTCGAATTGCATTGCCGCTCGGCGGCCGGGAGGTTCGCGGCAATCATTCCCCGCAGGAGGGCCGGGTCGTACTTCTCGCCGCGCGCGAGGCGGCTGGCAACCAGCGGAACCGCGGGATCGCCAATGTCGGGAAATACCCGAGCCGCCCAAACCAGTGCGGCGGCGGCGAGAATGATATTGGCGCCCAGCATGAGCCGGCGATGGAGGCGGCGGGATGGCCGATACGGCAGCGCCGCCTCAGGCGCCTTCGACATAGTAGCTATTGTAGTGTGAGCCCTTATAGGCCTCAATACGCTTGAGCATCTTGGGGTTTGCCCGGTTTAGAACTGCCCCGAGAAGTTTCTTTTGGATGGCCTCCGAACTGGCCAGCGATTCCTGCAATGCGCTGCGCGTCGTCCGGCCCCACTCGATGACATAGACCATCGCATCAAGGAGGTGGCTGATCGCCTTTGCGTCGGTCACCGGCATCACCGGCGCGAGATCGATGATGATGTAGTCGTAATTGTCGCGCACCGTCGCCAGCATATCCGTCATCGCCTTGGAGGCCATCACGTCAGCCGAATTGACCATGCGCGAGACGACGAAGGACGGAAGGAAATCCAACCCGGTTTCCTTGCTGCGCTTGATGTGCTGACCCAGCGACTGGGGATCCCTGAGCGCTTCGAGCAAGCCGGTCTTGGCGTTCGGTGCCAGTTCGCGCGTCAGCGAGCGGGTGTGCAGGTCGCCATCGATCAGCAGGGTACGGTGACCGGTCAGGGCGATCAGGTGGCCAAAATTGGCGGCAACCGTGGTCTTTCCCTCCTTAGGCAACGAAGAGACGATGCCGATCACGCGGACGTCGCGGGTCAGCCGGGCGACGTCGATGGAAACCTTGATGTTCCGCAGGGTTTCGGCGTAGCGCGAAAACGGGTGGTCGACGACATAATGGGAGAGGGAATCGTCCCTGCCCTTCGCTGCCGAACTATCGATCGGCAGCAACAGGCGCGCCTTCTTCCCAGCCGGCTTCTGCGGATGTAAATCGGGAAGCACGCCGAGGCATTTCACGCCGAGCTCGTCCTCGACCTCGCCGGGAGACCGCAGCACGTCACTCATCAGCTCTTTCGAGAAGGCTGCGCCGAATCCGAAGCAGAGCCCGCCGACCAGGCCGCCGACCAGCGCCAGCAGGGTTTTGGGCGAGCTCTTCTTGTCGGGCTTGACCGCCGTGCCGATGATGCGCGCTTCGCTGATCGGGAAGCTCTGGTTTTGCGTCGCGTGTTGAAGCTTCTCGAGGAAGTTGTTGTACAGGTTGCGATAGGTATCGGCGGCACTTTCGAGATCACGCAGCCTTACCTGCGCCTGACCGGTGTTGCCGGCCTGGGCGACCAGTCCTTTCATGTTTTCCTCAAGTGAGGCTTCACGGCTCTTGGCGATGGCGTAATCGCTTCGGTAGGCGTCGGCGATTCGGCGGACCTCATCGGCGATCGCCTTGCGCAGCTCTTCCATGCGGTTGTTGAGATTGATCGATGCCTGATGGGTCTTGCCGTAGCGCGCCGACCAATCGGCATACTGGCCCGCCAGATCGAGATATTGGGCGCGAAGTCTGGTGATGACCGAATTGTTGAGGGCGTCGGTGACGGTCGGCTGAGCCAGATCCTTGTCCGAAATCGCCTCGATCCTGTCGAGACGAGCCTTGGCTTCGGCAGTGGCGGCGCGGGCCTGAATGAGCTGGGTATTGACGTCCGATAGCTGCTGCTCGGTCATCAAGCCGCGGCTGGTGCCAACGATGTTGTTCTCTGTCTTGAAGGTCTGGACGGCGCGGTCGCTCGCGGTCGCCTGTTCGCGCAGTTCGGCGCTGCGCTGTTGCAGCCACTCGCCGGCCCGCTTGGTTGACTGGTATTTCGCCTCGAGCGCGCCAACGATGTAGGCGTCGGCGATCGCATTCGCGATTCGCGCGGCCTTGTCCGCATCCTTGGAACGGTAGTTGAGGGACAGAACATAGGTCGTGAGTACGCGTTCGACCTTGAGGTTTTTTTGCACCGCCTCGACGGCCGCGCGCTCGATCCTCTCCTTCGAGGGCGGCCCGTCGGACCCGAACAGGGAAAGCGTCTTACCGATAATGATCGCCACTATTCCGGGATCGGATCCGTTGAATTCAGGGTCCTCCGTCAAGCGCAGCCGTCGCACGATCGACTGGATCAGGTCCTCCGAGCCGATGATCTCGACCTGGCTGTCTACGAATCCTGTGTCGATAAGGTTGCTGTTGATAGCGGTTTCCTTGTCGAGGACCTGGGTCTGGCGCGTATCCATCAGAATACGGGCATTCGCCGTATACATCGGCGTCGATACCAGCAGATAGATGACGACAAGCGCCAACGTACCGGCGACGACCGAGGCGATGAGTGGCCACTGCCGGCGCACGATATCGATGGCACGCTCGACGCTCAGCGTCGTGGTGCCGATCTCGATGCCGTACTTCTTGAGCGCCTGGAACTGGTCTCTGGGTTGATACATCTGCAAGCTCAATTGTAGCGGGATTGGCTGAGCGGGACCGGTATCTTGGCAAACGGATCTGATATCTCGGTGTTCCATTCACCCGTCAGCAGACCGGAACCGGTATTGGCTGGCTTCGCAGCCTGAGCAGGTGCCGCCGCGCCCAACTGTTCGGACTCGGCCGCGTAGCCGATCAAGACCGCGCGGTCTCCCAGTTTGCGCACGAAATCATTTATCTTCCGAGACGCTTCAGGCTTGGTCGTGAGACAGCGTGACTCCGCTCTGTAAAGACCTGAGCCGATTGCCACGCGATCCTTGTCCGATGATTGGTTCACCAGCTTTTCCACGGCAGGCAGCAGTGACGGATCGGTGACCAGGTATCCGCTGAGCCGTCCCGCCAGTTTTTCCTTGTCGTTACGCAGCTGTTGCAACAGCGATCCGGGTGAGGTGCTGAAAGCCTGCAGGGCCGGCGGGGGGACGCGCTCAGCCAGCGCGACGCATTGCGCATGGCATGGTGCCGAGATCACCAGGAGCAGCGCTATGCCTGCCAGAAGCCTGAACCCAGCCACAAGAGTCTGTCGTCGAATCAAGGACATACCATTCATTCGTGTACCGCTGGCTGGTGGGGAAATACGGTTTAATCGAAGGTTCAGTGTTTAATCGCCGGTTCAGGCGTTTAATCACATCTGCAGGCATTTAATCACCTGTTCAAGGCAATGATGGCAAAGAACTGTGTCATCTTTTTGTGCAGTGCAAAAGAGTGTCCCCGTGACTTTGAGGAACTAGCAAATTCCGGACCAGTGAAATGTCCCGTCCGTCCGGCGACCCATGACGGCCTTCATCCAGAAGCGGGCCTGGGCGGCCGCCGATGCCTGAGGGTGACAAGATTTTTGAGGTATTAATAAGAATATAATCAATAAAGCGCGCGTTCTCACCCGACGGTGAGACGAACTGCAACCCGCCCGTGGCCCGGAGCCATCGATGGCGGGTGCAGGCTCACGGGAGGGCAACCATGCCGTGAGTTATCAATAAATGTTCACTGAAGCTGCGGCCTAACGGATGCAAGCCGGTTCGCCTGGAGGCGCTGGCCGTGGCTGCCGACAGCAACCCAAAAGCGCGGATTGTCGCTCGATTGCATCGATATCCACGTATAGCCCATGGCATTCCAGGGACGGACGTCGCGCGACAGGTTGTCGAGAACAACGTCGCCGTCGGGAAGCCGGGCGACCAGCACAAGGTGCCCCTGACCGCTGCTGGTCAGGACCACCGCCAGGCGCAGCGCGCTCTGGGGCCAACCCCTTGCAATCAATTGGTGCCGCTTGGTGACTGCGTAATCGTTGCAGTCGCCTGCGGCCGGCGAGACCGTCCAGCGCGCGGTTATCGGATCCGTGGACTTGCGCAGCGGTGATATCGCTTCGTTAACCGAGGCGTTGACGTCTCGCAGCATTTCCATCGCGCGGTCGGCGGTCGGCAATGCCTGCACGCCGGTTTCCGCGTCGCATTCAGCGCGGTAGTTCATGCAAAACTTCACGAACTGGAGCGGCGCGAGCGTGTTGTCGAACTCCTCGATGAAGGCCGTCCGGTTGGTCCGCGACACGTCGGTCGAGGCGTCGGTTTCGGCCCTGGCGGCGCCACCGGCAAATGCGATTGCGGTCGCCAGCATCGGTGCAAATAGCAGTTTCATGTCGTCCCCCGTCATTCTTTTTCTTGACGCAGGTACGGTGTCTCACGGAGTTGTTGGGTTTAGGTTCCGCCGATAGTTAAAATTGAATCTAACCGCAGATGACGTTATCTGCCTGATGGATATTGGTTAATTCGCGATCAATCCAGGCGTTCCATGGCGCTCAGTTGGTCGGACTGACCGGCGTCAGAACGGATGGCGTTCCGGCCGCGGCTGTCGTGAAAAGCGTCGTTGAACTGGTACTGGCGCCAGCGCCGCCGCCGAAAGTTGTGCTGCTGTTGCTCGAAACGGCGCCCGGCGACGGCGTCGATGTGGTGCCCTGTCCACCGCCGGCGGTGGTGTCGCCGTTCGGATCTGCTCCGGTGATCGCCTCGGTCGGAATATCCCCCGTGATGCTCACGAAGGCTTGAATCAGCGGCGGATTCTCAGCCTTCAGGACCACTTCCTGGATTTGCTGGGCAAAGGCCGGCTGCGTCAGCACGCACACGGCGGCGGCGGTGCCGAGACCGGCACCGATCGCACGGCTTTGATCGGCGGAACTGGCCTTGGAAAGCGATGCGATGCCTTCGAGCGTCTCGGGCCGGGTCATCAGCATGTCGCGGATTTGCGACGCGAGGCCGCCCTGACCGTCCTTGAACTGGCTCAGGAGCGCTTCAGGGTTCTCCAGAAAGGATGTCGCGCGCTCTGCCGACACCAGCGAGGAGTTCGGGACGCATCCGCCGCTGGCGGGTGCCGCGGCAACCGGGGCCGTTCCGCCGGTCACGAGCATCACGAGACAAAAACCCACCAAACGCATTGTCATTGCCCAATCAATCGCATTAAAAACAGCCGATTTAAATTAAATCATAATTCAGTCGCCACAGCTCCGCCACCGTTTTTTCGCAATGACGACGGAAGGCACTGCGCCAGCCCGGCACCGGTGATCGCGGCGAAAAAAACCCCGTAACCGGCTATCTGCAGCGAAAAATCGATGCTGCTGTGAAGCAACCCCAGCGCGGCGACGCTGGCTCCGGTGACGGGGATGTAGCGATCGCGCCGCCGCAGCAAGCTGCCCCGGAACAATTGGTAAACATACCAAAGCACGGTCGCAACGATCGGGATGGTCGCGGGCAGGCCAATTTCGACCGCGAGTTGCAGCGGCGTGCTGTGGGCGCGGTCCCAAATCCCGAGGCTGCCTAATTCGGCGGGCCGGTAGGCGGCAAAAGCCGCCTCGAAATTGCCCAATCCGACGCCGAACAGCGGATGGTCGCTGACGATTGCGATCGCGGCGCGGTAGGCCGCCAGCCGCTGATCGTCGATCAGGCCATAGGTGAGAATCCGCCCTGCCACCGCGCCGCCGATCAGCTGAAGAACCAGGACGGAAACGACCGCGGCTCCCGCCAGCAGCGCCCATCTTCGAAAAGTACCGAGCTCAAGCGGCCACAGATAGAGTGTGCCGGCCAGCAGAAACGCGCAGATCGACAGCAGCAGCCCTGCGCGTGACCCCGTCATCGCCGTCGCCAGCGTGCAGACGGTAAATCCGACGGCGAGAGCCGCTGGTGCGGCGAAATAGTGCCCGAGCAACGCGAGCGGCCGATCTGATGGCGGAGCAGCGCGCTGGTCCCCGCGATGTAGCGAGCGCAACAGAGGCACCAGGAAGAGCAAGGCGCAACTGCCCCAGAATGTCGCGGCGGTGTTGCGATTGACGAATGTGCCGGTGGCGAAGCCGAGATACGCCTCCTTCTGCCTGAATAACAGCGTATTCGGGTCGGCAAGCTGCGCCAGGATTCCGTAACAAGCGTAAAGAAAACCCGCCCACGCCAATATCCGGAGAAGCCGTTTGGCCGCTGGCGCATCGGCAGCAAGAAGAAAGGCGCGCACGAACGCAAGCGACACCAGCAGAGGGGAGCCAAAAGCGAGCCAAGGGCCGGCCGCGGTCATCGAAATGCGAGCAGGGACATCGGCGCCGAGGAGATCGAGCGGAAGCTTCCAGACGGCATTCGTCCGTCCCACCAGCGGACCGGGCCATGTTTGCAGCATGACGATCGCGCTGATCAGCACCATCGTCATGAACAGCGGCAGCAACAGGCGAAAATCCTCACGGCCGATGGCTTCCAGATCCGCCGTCAATAGACTGAGCGCGAGCAAGACGATCCAGATCCAGATCCAGACGAAATCCGCCGATCCAAGCGGAAATGGCGCCAGGACGAAAACAGCTATCGCGACAAGATTGGACGCTCCGCCCAGAATTTTCCTGATTGATCCCTTATGCGACGGCAGGTGCCAAACCCCATTCCTGAACTGACTGGAACTTGGGCGCGGTAAACGGCGGCGGCCGACCGGGCTGGTCCCAGGTTCCCGAATTTATCGATCTGCCTTCCAAAGAGCCAGCGATGCGAAGGGATTGTTTCACGCCCGCTTTAAAATGCGTCGTCTTCGTGGCCGCATCCATTTGCGGATATGCCGGCGCAGACGACGGCAAATACGTTGCTTTTCGCCGGTGTATTTATTCTGGAGCCTGCCACACGGGACGATTAAACGTGCAGGGCGATTAAAAATGCGGCCGCGCTTCTACGAGGGCATTTATTTGCGGAGCTGCCATGCGCGGTCGGTTTTTCGCGGGAGGATTTTAAGGTTCGGGTTGAACGGAAAACGGAAGAGAGGCACTATGTTGCATCGCAACAATTCGGACATAATTCGATCGTGACGGGCCATCGCTCAAAAGAACACTATGTCCCGCTCGACAGCGTTCGCGGCATAGCCGCGCTTTGCGTCGTGGTCCATCATTTTGTCATTTCTCAACCGCTTGCCGCGGTCCTGCCGAACAGGGCCTGGATCGACTTTGCGTTTTTTCATAACGCCTGGCTGTTCGTTGATCTGTTCTTCGTTCTGAGCGGCATCGTGATTTCGATGAGTTACGTGCGAGGCGGCTTCGGTACTTTCGAGTTTCGGGAGTACATCGTGCGCCGGCTCGCTCGCATCTATCCGCTCCACATCGTCACGTTGCTCGCATTCCTCTCGTTTCGAATGATGAAGCTCGGCCTTGTGGGCACCGGCCTGATTCATTTCGCGCCGCCCGAGATGGCGGTCAACAACGGCTATTCGTTTTTCCTGAATGTGCTTCTGCTGCACGCGATCGGATTCGTTGATTATTTGAGCTGGAACGGCCCAAGCTGGAGCATCAGCGCCGAATTCTATACCTACCTCGTGTTTGGCGGCGTCGTGGTTCTGGCTCAAAAATTCCGGGACGTTCGCATTGTCTATGTGCTGTCGCTGTTTCTGTCGTTGGCCAGCTGGGCTTTTATCCTGCTGGTTCTTCGACAATATGCCCTGGACTTTCACACCTTTGGCATCGCGCGCTGCATACTGAGTTTTTTCCTCGGCGTGCTGACGCTCAGAGCGGTGGCGTCGGTGCCTCCTGCCGTGCGCCCGGCTTTGCAGTCGATCTGGCAGATCGGCGCCGCGATTGCGGCCATCGCCATTGTCTGCGTGGTCGGAATGTGGCCGATGTTGAGCTTTCTTGCCCCGGTCATTTTCGCCGTCCTGCTCGGATCGCTGATGGCGTTCCCCGGACGTGGCCTGCCGAACCTGCTGTCGGTCAAGCCGCTGGTGTGGCTCGGCAAGCGATCCTATTCGATCTACATGGTGCACGCGCTCGTGCTCGTATTGATCGAGTACTTCTCGCGCGGCGTTGGCATGCGAACCTTCCAGATGATTGATCAGTTCGGTTCGGGAATAGCTGCAACGTTACTGCTGTCGGGTTACGTCGTGGCCGTTCTTGCGCTGTCGAACCTGACCTATGCTAATATCGAGATCCCCGGTTCGAAAGCCATCGTCGGACTTTTGGCCCGCAGGCCTCGCGTTGTCGCGACGGCCGAAGGAGGGGGGCAATGACGAGCCGGTCGTCGTCATCTCTCGCAGCACCGGATTTCAAAGCTCCGGAGCCGTTGCCTCTAAACAACCAATTGCCGGAAATCGGCATCTGGAACGTCGAGGCGATTGCGCTGCTTCTCTATTTCTATCGCGACGCGTTCGCCGGCGCCCTACGCTACTACCTGAGCATCGCTAAACTGGACGTCCTGTGGTTTCTTCCGGATATCTTTGCGCTGATGTGCATTCTGGCTTTTATCCAGCGCTACATCATCACCGGCAAGAGCCTGATCGCTGTCCTCACGCTGCTATACATCGCGTTCGCCTTATACGTCGGATTTGTTTTTCTGGGCTACTTCGCCGGCATGGCATCGTCGTTCAAGATGATAGCGCCCGTGTTTGTGGGTTTTTGTTTTTGTCGGCGCGACTTTAGTCAGTACAAGCAGCTTCTTGCCCTGATCCATCCCATCTTCTTCATTACCATTTTCGGCATCTTCCTTTCATCACGCGTGCAGATGCCATGGGTTGGCTTTGCTTTCGAAACGCTGGGAGCCACGCGGCAGGCCACCAGACTTTGGTGGGCGGCGTCGGAAACGCGACTGGCGGGGTTTGCCGCCGACAGCACCATGGCCGCGTTTTTCGTGTTTATTACCTTCGTGTTGACGTCGGCTCGCAGAAGTCTGCTGTGGATCGCCATCTGGGCGCCGGTCGGCCTTTACGCCATCAAGCTCACGACCAGCAAGACCACGCTGGGCGTGATGATAATGTACCTGTTGTGCCTTGTTGTCATTCGAATGCTCCCGGAACGCGAGAAGTTTCCCATGCTGCGCCGGATGGCGGGGCTCTCCTTCGCATCGATCCTGGTTCCCTTCGTGCTGATGATGTTCTTCGCCGGCGACGGCCTCACCAGCATCTCTCGGGGATTCTTCAGCCTTCAGGATCGCGTCAATAACAGCTGGCAGCTCCCGTTTGTGTATATGCAAGAGCTCATGCCCGTGGGATTCGTGACCGGTTGCGGCCTCGGCTGTTTCAATTATCCGCAGCAGCTATTCTCGAACAAGCTCAGCTACTATGTGCCAGTCGATAATTTCTATATCGGCACGTATCTGATGTTTGGCCCGATCTTCGTCGTATTCATGATTTTCGCCATCGCCGCGGTCATGAGGACCAGGGATATCTACAAGCTGTCCGCCACGATCGCGATGAACCTCTTTACCATCACGGTACTGGCCTATGGCCCGGCCAGCGGGTTGATCATGATCGGTGCCGCCTTTAGCGACATGTTCGCCAAGCGAGGCGCGTCGAATCGGGATCTGGTGAGTTCTGCACCGATCGCGCCTGGCATCGATGGTCTGGCATCGCGGCCGGCATGATGAAAGTCTCGTGGCACTCACCGGCGCTGATAGTGCCTTTCCCGCGCGCGCCCCGCGTCCCTGCCATGGCTCCCTCTCAGAGGAGGGAGCGGTGATGAACGCTCCAAAGCAGGATTTTCTCCCGGCCATCCAGGGGCTGCGCGGCATCGCTGCGCTCAGTGTCCTGATCGTGCATCTTTACGACATGCCGCTGCTGGCGGGATTCATGGCGCCGATTTGGCCGTGGCTGGGATCGACCATCAATATGGGTGGACACGGTGTCGAGCTGTTTTTCATGATCAGCGGCTTCCTGATTCCGGCCAGCCTGGTGCGCCACCGCAGCGTTGCCAAGTTCTTCTATGATCGCTGCCTTCGCATCCTTCCCGTCTTTGTCCTGCTCCATCTGACGCTATTCACGATCGGCCCGATTGTCGGCTACAAGTTCTTCAAGGGAATTGATGTTGGAACTTACGTCCAGTTGTTCCTCGTCAACCTTGCGTTCCTGCCCGACGCTCTGGGGCTTCCGATTGGCCAGCAGAATGCATGGACACTGAGCTATGAGTGGGCATTCTACATTCTGTTCGCCACGACCTTTGTGGCCATCGTTCAGCAGAAAAACTGGATGCTGGCGCTGCCGCTGATCGCGTTGGCCGTCGCAGGCATATGGTTTCGGCCGATTGCCGCGTATTTCCTGGTTGGGCTGCTGTTCAGTGCCGTGGGTCTGCCGATCCGGCTCGGAGGGTGGACCGGGTTGCTGGCCGGCGTGGTTTGCGGCGCCGCGATGTATGTCTCGATCGAATACCTGCACCCATTTATCGGTCTCGTGCCCGGTGTTCTGCTGTTCGGCATGGCCCTGACGCAAAACTCCGGTATAGCGACGGCGTTGAGTGCACCATCGCTGCAGTATCTCGGCAAGATCAGCTACAGCCTCTATCTGGTCCATCCCTTCGCCCTTTTTCCATTGCAGATGATCGGGGCGAAGCTTGCCGGACGCGGCGTGGATGTTTGGCTTCTTTCCGGGACCTTTGCGGTTCTGGGCTTCGTCCTGTCGATTGTCGCTGGAGCGATAAGTTACGAGCTTTGCGAGGTGCGTTTTCGGCGCTTTCTGGATGCCGCGTTTCGCCCCCGGCTGTTTCGGGCGCCCGATGGAGCAGGGCAGGGGCACCTCGCATGACGAAGTTGGCCTCAGGACGCGGTCTGGACACGTTACGATCAACCCGCCGGTTGGCGCTTTCGAATATTGCGCAGCCAGGTGTTGAGCGGATGCGGGGCTGGAAAAACAATATACGGATGACTTCATGATCCTGAAAAATCTGCTCTCGATGTCCGGCGTGAACATCGTGAAATCGGTCGTCCAGTTTCTGATGACGCTGCTGATGACCTATTTCGTCACCCCGGCCGAGTTCGGTCTGGTCGCCTTCTCGCTGCCGTTTGTCGCCTTCATAGCCCTTCTCACCGATCTTGGTCTGTCGAGCGCCATGATACAGCGAGGCTCGCTCTCGCGTGAGGAGACCGGAGCGGCCGTGACCATGATGCTGGCGATCGGCATCGGCTGTGCCGTGGTGCTGGCGGTTGTAGCGGGACCGCTGGCCGGGGCCGTGAAGATGGATGGCCTGTCGGGCGTGCTGACGGCGCTGTCCGTCTCCGTCGTCCTTTCCATAGCGGCGCTCGGACCGCGTGCGGTACTCGAGCGCGCGTTGCGCTACCAGACCGTGGCGAAGGTGGAGGCGGGCGCGTCAATCACCGCCGCGTCCGTGGGCGTCGTCGGAGCCGTTCTGGGCTGGGGGATCTGGGCGCTGATTTCATATTACGTCCTGATGCAGATCATTCGCGCGATCGCTTTCTACGCGGTTACGCGGCATCAGATCAGGCTCAACTTCCGATGGCGTGGTGTTGGTTCGATGCTCTCCTTCGGGAGCTGGATACTGGCCTCGAACATTCTCAATTTCGCCGCGCGCAACATCGGCAATCTGCTGATCGGTGCGAAGCTGGGCGCGGCCGCGGTAGGGCTCTTTGGTCTCGCCTTTCAGTTCATGATCTTTCCGTTGATGATCCTTTCGTGGCCAGGCGGCGGTGTCTTGATGGCGACGCTGAGCCGCATGTCCGGTAACGGGCGGCACGCGGAGCAGAACGCGGCGATCTGCGCGATGCTGAGTGTCACGGCGATGATTACCTTCCCCGCGATGATTTATCTGACGTTTGGACTCTACTACCCGGTGACGACATTCCTTTCGCCGCATTGGCAGGACGTATTGCCGCTGGTTAGCGCGCTTGCGCCGGCGGGGGCCGCGCAATCCATTGCTGCCTATGCCGGTCCGATTCTGCTCGCGCGCGGGAAAGCCCGTCTGCAGTTCTGGATCAGCAGCGCCAACAGCATCGCCATGATCCTGTCTTTCGTGGTGGCGCTGCCGTTCGGTCTCAAGGCCGTTGCTATCGTGTATCTTGTCACCGCGATTATCGTGTGCACCTTTATGCTGGTGGTTGGCAGCCGAAACACCGGGCTGCCTTTCATGTCGATCGTCAAATCCCTGCTTCCAGCAACCATCGCGACCCTTGCCGGGACGGTCGTGGCTCTCGCGGCGACGTCGGCCGATGTGACAAGCATGAAGCATTGGCTGCTTGCAACCAGTCTATATCTGGTGGTCGTGCTGTCCTGTTACGTCGCATTCAGGCATCAGATTCGCGGTAGCGTGCGATCGTTGCTCGGCCGATCAATCGAAGCGCAACCGTTAGACGTTCCCTCGGCGACGTGAGAGATCCTTGATATGAACGCGCATGTCGAACCAGATAAAATGGTGAGGCGCGAGCCTCCCCAGGCTGCGTGGCGGGCGGATTTGCTGGCGAACACCGGGAACTCCGGCGTCGTTGCTGCCGCGGTTGCCTTGATCACTGATCCCGGCTTTACGGTGATTGCCTGGTGGCGTGCTGCCAAGTGGCTGCGCTTCAACACACGTTGGGGGCACGGCATTACCTGGCTGATCGTGCGCTCACTGGCGCGGCGCGGCTGCTTTATCTCGGTGCTCGCGGAAATCGGCCCGGGACTCAAACTTCCGCACCCGACCGGGCTTGTGATCGGGGAGGGCTCGCATGTCGGGAGTGGGGTTACGCTCTATCATAACGTGACACTGGGTCGACATGCCTGGAACGAACCGGGCTGTCCGCGCGTTGGAGACGGTGTCGTCATCTACGCCGGCGCTGTCATCATTGGGCCCATCAAGATTGGTGAAGGTGCAACGGTAGCAGCAAACTCGGTGGTCAATCGGGATGTATTGCCGAAAGCGGTGGTCGCGGGGATTCCAGCCAAGTCGATGCGTTCCGCATCGTCGTCTTCTTAGAGGTAATGCGGCGGCTAGCAAGGATACGCCGTCGCTCCGGCCAATGAGATCACTTTCGTTTTCGTCGAAGATCGTCAGGCCCGTCCTGGCGTGACAGCCCGGTCTAAATCGCAGTGTTGAGCGTTGATCGACGATCGTTCACTGAAACCAGTCGACGAGGGGATCAGCATGTCGTCAATCATGACCGACTTTACGGGCATTTTTCCATATCTTGCAGGTACGAAGTTCAACGAGAACATGGCCGTGACTTACGGCGGCAAGACGGGTGTCAGGTACCGAAGTGACGTGTTGATCGACATGTGCCGCGGCAAGCGGGTTCTTCATGTCGGATGCTGCGATCACGTTCCTCTCATCAAGAAGAAGATCGATCACCGGGATTGGCTCCATGGTCTGATCACGGAGTGCTCCGAGTATACGGTCGGTGTCGATATCGATGCGGACGCGGTGCGGGAGGCGAGCCGAATTTCCGGACTGGACAACATGGTATCCGGCGATGTGACGTCCGGCCAGAAGATTGACCAGATCTCCGGCCGGAAGTTCGATATTGCCCTGTTCGGTGAAGTGGTCGAGCACATCCCGAATCCGGTGTCCTTTCTCGGACGATTTAGGGAGAACTATGGTGACGCCGTCGAGAAAATCGTCATTACCGTGCCGAACGCTTTCAGGGGCGGTAACATCAAGGGAATCCTGAACAACACCGAAACCATCAATTCCGACCATCGTTTCTTCTTTACGCCTTACACGATCGCAAAGGTTGCCCTGGATGCCGGATTTTCTCCGGAGGAAATCCAGATGGCGACGTTCAAGCGGGCCGGCATGATGAAGACGATGTTGCTGCGGCGTTTGCCTCTACTGGCCGAGGACATCATCTTCACCGGCTCGGTGGCGCCCGGCCGGGCGTGACCCGGTCCGGCTTCTAGCGATGCAGACTTGTCCCGTCGACCGGGATCCGCCGCGATCCCTGCCTTGAGAAAGCCGATGCGCTCACGGGAGAGCGCATCGCCCCTCAGACGAACAGGAAGTTGCTGTGATCGAGGTTGGTTGCGTAAACATTCTTCAGTGTGATCGAATCCGTGGCTGACAGGTGGATCAGCGTGTCGGCTCCCGATTGCGTAAACTGAAGGTGACTGTAGTCGGCCACCAGCGACGCTGCGATCTTGATCATGTCATGATTGGCCGCGGCGCCGGCCTGGAAGCTGTTGATCTGGTCATTGCCATGGTCGAAGACGATCGTCGTCGATCCCGGGGCGGCTGAAAACAGGTCGTTTCCGTTTCCACCCTGAATCGACTGACCGGTGCTGACGGCCGTGACGGTGTGGGTGCCGTTGCTGTTTTGAACGTCGATCTGCAGGAGCGTGCCGCCGGCGGTATAGCTTTCGTGCTGGGTCGCGCCCGGGTTGCCGCTGACGACATACTTGTAGACGTCCTTGGTGCCGTCGGCGTTGTTGACGATCTCCTGGGTTTTGGATCCCGTGCTGTCGTACAGATCCGTCACCTTGCTGCCGTCTGAATTGATGACCTGCTTGTAGTCCAGCGAGCCGTCGGCGTGCAGGCGGGTGTCAGAGGTGATCTTGCCCGCGGCGTCGACATGCTGGATCTGGGTCGTGTAGGTCTGGCCGGTGATGTTGTAATAATAGTTGTCATCGCTGCCGTCGGCGTTGCTGACATACATCTTCATCTTGACGCCGGACGAGTACAGCGTGTTCGAGGACGAGCCATCCGTGTTCTGAACGTAGTCGCTGGTCAGGTTTCCGGCCGAGTCGAACAGCTTGCTTTCCTTGAAACCGTCCGCGTTGGCGACGTAGATCGAGGCGATGACGCCGCCCGAATAATTCGTGGTGGTGACGTCACCCCCGGCCGTCTTGACGACGTCCTGAACCAGCGCGCCCGATGAGGCATTGTAGCTGTCCGTCACGGTGGACCCATCCGTGTGGTGTGTGATCTCGGTGAGCTTGTGCCCGGTGCTGTCGTAGAGGTCCGTCACCTTGGTGCCGTCGCCGCTGATGACCTGGCGATATTCGAGCGTGCCATCGGCGTGCCAGCGGGTGTCCGCCGTCATCTTGCCGGCGGCATCGTAGTGCTGGGCCCGGGTGGTATAGGCCTGGCCGGTGATGTTGTAGTAGGTATTGTCGTTGCTGCCGTCGGCGTTGGTGACATACATCTTGGTCTTGATGCCCGCGGAGAACAGCGTGTTCGAAGACGAGCCATCGTTGTTCTGGACCAGGTCGCTGGCGAGCCGGCCGGCGCTGTCGTAGATCTTCGTTTCCTTCGAGCCGTTGGCATTGACGATATAGACCGAGGACAGCTCCGACCCGTTATAGTTTGAGGTCGTTACGTTGCCGGCCGCGGTCTTCACGACCTCCTGGATCAGGTTGCCCGACGTATCGTACTTCTCGGTCCTGGTGGCGGCCGAATTCCAGCGGACCACGGTGGTTTTGTGACCGGTCGCGTCATACAGCGCTGTCACCTTGCTGCTGGCGTCGCTGCTGACGTCCTGGTGGTAGTCGAGCGAGCCGTCGGCATGCCAACGGGTTTCCGCGGTCATGACGCCCTTCGAATCGTAGTGCTGGCTCCGGGTGGTATAGCTCTGGCCGGTGATATTGTAGTAGGTGTTGTCATCGCTGCCGTCGGCGTTGCTGACATACATCTTGGTCTTGACGCCGGCCGAAAACAGCGTGTTCGAGGACGAGCCGTCCTTGTTCTGCACCAGATCGCTGGAGAGGCGACCCGCGCTGTCGTAAATCTTCGTTTCCTTCGAGCCGTTGGCATTGACGATATAGACCGAAGACAGCACCGACCCGTTATAGTTGGAGGTCGTTACGTTGCCGGTAGCGGTCTGCACGATCTCCTGGACCAGATTGCCGGATGAATCGTACTTGTCGATCGTGGTGGCGGTCGAATTCCAGCTCGTCACGGTAGCCTTATGGCCGGCCGCGTCATACAGCGTCGTCACCTTGCTGCTGCCGTCGCTGCTGATCACCTTGGTGTAGGCGAGCGTTCCGTCGGCGTGCCAGCGGGTATCCGCGGTCAATACACCTTTCGAGTCATAGTGCTGTTTCTGGGTCGTATAGGACTGGCCAGTGATGTTGTAGTAGGTGTTGTCATGGCTGCCGTCGGCGTTGGTGACGTACATCTTGGTCTTGACGTTGGCCGAATACAGCGTGTTCGAGGACGAGCCGTCGGTTTTCTGAATCAGATCGCTGGCGAGGCGGCCGGCGCTGTCGTAGATCTTGGCTTCTTTCGTGCCATTGGAGCTGGCGATATAGACCGAAGACAGCACGGACCCCTTGTAGTTGGATGTCGTCACATCGCCGGTGACCGTGTGCACGATTTCCTGCACCAGGTTGCCGGACAAGTCGTATTTGCTGGTCGTGGTCGCAGCGGAAGTCCAGGCGATGACCGTGGTCTTGTGGCCTGTCGCGTCATACAGCGTCGTCAATTTGCTGCTGCCGTCGCTCGTGATCACCTGGGTGTAGGCGAGCGAACCGTCGGCATGCCAGCGGCTATCCGAGGTCAATTGTCCGGTCGGGCTGTAGTGCTGGGTCTGGGTGGTGTAGTTCTGGCCGGTGATATTGTAATAGCTGTTGTCATGGCTGTGGTCGGCGTTGGTGACGTACATCTTGGTCTTGACGCCGGCCGAGTACAGCGTGTTCGAGGATGAGCCATCCGTGTGCTGCACCAGGTCGGCGGTGAGCTTGCCGTTGACCGGATCGAACGACTTGGTTTCCCTGGAACCGCTCGCCGCATCGACGGTGACCTGCTGCGTGGCCACGCCCGCGGTATAGAGGGTGCTATCGGTTGATCCGTCCGCAAATACCGTCGATTTGCTGGTAATGAACCCGCCGAGGAAGTTGGAAGTGGTGGTCGATTGCAGGTTTGCGGAGGAATCGAAGACCTTGGTTACGCTCCAGGCGCTGGTGGAGGTCGTAACCGAAAAGGAATAGCCGCCCTGGATGGCTGAAAGCGCATTGCCATAATGCGAGATCATGTACTTCATCGTCGATTCGGAGGCGACCGGAAGCACGTGGGTATCGGTCAAGGTAATCGTCTGGAGCGATTCGTTGGTGTTCAAGTCCGACAATTGCAGCGCGATTTCCGCGGCCGTCCCGCTGACATCGGTCGGCAGCGGCTCTTCGGGCGCAGGCGACAGCGGCGCGTCGATCTCGATGATCAGAGGATGGTCGCTGAGCGGGACAGTTATCTGGCTGACGTCGGTATAGGTCGCGATCGGGGTTGTGCCGCTCAACGGATCGTAGACGCCGACCGTATGGTGCACGCCTCCGAGATTGACGGTGACAGGTTGAGAAGGGTTGGAGATTTCGGTGTCGGTGGCGTCGTTCCAGACTTTCGGCTCGGCCCAGATCACGAGTTCGTAGGCGCCGTTGCTCTTGCCGAGGACCATGCTGTTGCCCGTATCGGGCATGTTGCTGAGTGAGTAACCCAGCTGCGCGGTCGGTTGGTGGCCACCGGTGCCGTCGTCGCTCAGGATGGTCGTGAGATTGTGAACGGCGGTGGCGGCCAGCTTCGGCGTCCCATCGCTGTTGAACAAGCCGAAATGCATCTCCGGATCGTTGCTGACGCCGCTCGCACCGGCGTCAAGCAGCTGGTAGAGATATGTCGTACCAACTCCGCCCTTGAAGGCATCGACCAGGGTGTTGAGGATCGACTTGGCCTGCACGTTTTCGCTGGCGCCGATGTAGGGGGTGTCACTCTGGGTCGTATAGCCGGTCTCGGTGATGACGGCCGGGTTGCCTGACGATACGGACTTGGCGTTGGCCAGCATCAACGCCAGAGTGGCCTGCGGTGTCGTGCTCGTGCTGACATAGGCGTGCGAGTTCGCATAGTCGGAAGCGCCCGACAGGTCGCCCAGCTTGGCGTAGTCGGTCGTGTCATTGTAGCCCAGCGAGAGATTGTAGACGGCGATGTTGGCCAGGGCGGCGTTGCCGTTCACGGCGGAAAAATAGGCCGCCTGGAACTGGGCCGCGGCTTCGATCGTGGAACTGCCGTTGTAGCTGAATGCCTGAAGGTTGGCCTCGTTCAGGCCCTCCAATGCAATGATGCTCCCCGGATGATCGGCGCCGAACTGTTCCACCGAGGCCAGGTACTGCTGCAGCGCGGCGCTGCCGCCGGCGGGTACGCCGGAAGGAACAACCAGATCGAACTTGTAGCCGTCCGCAGCCAGGCCATTCAGGACAGGTTGCGCCTCCGGAATGTTGGTAAGCCCGTCGCGCAGTTTTGTGACACCGAGATATTCGAGGCTGTCCTGCAGCAAAGCGAGATTGTCGTAGGAGCCCCAGGAATACCCCACATGCGTGTTGACGCCGATGGAACCAACGAAGGAACTTGCGGAGAGGACGGTCTGGTCAGCGGATGTGGTCATCTATTGCCCGGCTGTTGGAAGGGGAGAGTTGTGCGAGATTTAGCTGCCAGTTTTCTTTTTTGAGTATTTGATTTGGATAAAAGTCGAACCAACAAGGGGATTTTCATTGCTAAGGATTTCCCGGCGGTTTGTTTGCGCGACGTCTGGAATGGGAACCAGAATCGGCAAGCTTCGATCGTGGCAGCTTGGTCTGTTCTCATAATGACGGACTGAAGGCGGCGGCTGCCTTGCGTTGCCTACTTGGAATGCTTGGCTGCTTGCCAAGCAGGCAATCATGCACGTCGTGAGCGGTCGAGATCGAAATAATACGGGTTTATCCGCGACGGTTAATCGGAGGTTGGTTTTTCACGTCGCATCCGGCGGATCGCGAATTCGCCGCGGATGTTACTCACGGCGCTGAAAGGGCATGGTTTTGGCGCGTTGTGGTCAAACGATCGGATTAAATGGGTCGTTTAATGTCAGTTGCCGGCCGCATTTGTATTCGGTTCCCGGGCTGGACCCGACTTTTGCGGCGCGCTAAAGCAAAACGCCTTACCGCGGCAAATTGCAGCAACGGCATGCGTGGATCGGGTTTCGCATGGTCCTTGCTTTGTTTCGCAAAGCCAAGGCGTCACAGAAGGTGATTATGATGAGCGTTGTAAGGGCAACTGGGATTGAGCGGACGGCCGCATCGACCATCGCGTGGAAATTGGGCCTTTCGCTCCTTGTCCTGGTTGCGGCCACGATCAATTCGTTTCGCGCGGACGCCCTGGAGTGGGGCACCAACGGGCCATCCGCCATCAGGGCGAATTTGGGGCCCGCCTTCAAGGTCATGAAAGAGCGTGGCCTGACGCAATTCAGGATAGGTGTGAATCTGACCAAGGACACCGAACCGACCGAAGCCCCGATGTTGAGGCGGGCGATCGCACAGGGCAAGGCTCACGGGATAACGCTGCATCCCGTGTTCGGCTTCGCCTTCCGGTGGGGAGATCGCACGGATGCGGGCAACTATCCGAAGGGCGACCGTGACGCGCTGTATCGCCAGGGCTTCAACCGGACCTACGATTTCGTCAACCAGTTCAAGCACGATATCAAGGACTGGGAACTGGAGAACGAGTTGAACCTCCTCGCGCTCGGTCCGGATGGCAAGAGATTGTTCGGGAGCGGCGGCACGGCGGAAGAGTTCGAAAAGCCCATCATGGAAGATTGGGCGGCCGTCTTGCGCGGGGCTTCAGACGCGATCGACAAGATCAACAAGGAAAACGGACTTCATTTGCGCAAGGTCCTGAATACGACATCGACGATGTTCGGCTTCCTGGACTTCATGGCCGCGCGCGGGGTCGGGTTTGACGTGATTTCCTACCACTATTACGAAGTGCTGGGAGAGAATCCGAACAGAGCCTGGAATGGCCGCAATCCGCGCTTCAACCTGTTCAAGAAACTGGCCAGCTATCAGAGGCCGGTCATATTCAATGAGATCAATTGCGGCGAGATCTACAAACCGGACTATGGCAACAAGCCCGGCGACCATATGACGGAGCGTTGCCTGAAGAGCCTGAACGACACGCTCACCGCGCTGAGGGACCAAAAGGATATCGTCGTCGAGAGCATCAGCATCTATGAGCTGCTCGATGAACCCGCAAAAGCCCCGCCTGAAAACCGGTTCGGCCTGATGTACGATCTCAAGACGCCGAAGATCGCGATGTACCTTGTTTCCCGGTTTGCGGGGGTTGCTCTCTCGCCGGAAGAGGCCGCCGAACTGGAAAAAAGAGGGCTTTGAGGGGGAGGCCGGCCGGCGTATACCGCCAATCCCGGGCCTTTGCTTCGCGAGGCATTTAATTTGCCATGCGTTCGGCCCGCATCTTGCACGCATAAAATGCAGGCGTACGAGGGAGATCCGTCATCGATCGGAACTGATTTCCAAGCTAAACCCCGCCTTATGTTTCACGAGATCGAGTAGAGAGATAAATCGATGACCGAGGTCGCTTCCGGCAGCGCCAATGTCCTGTTTCTGGTTGAAGTGGTGAATTGCAACGACGGCATTGCTTCGTATTGCGAGACGCTTGCGACCGGCCTGCAAGGTCGTGGCGTGCAGATCTATCTGGTTTCCGGCGAAGTTCGCTCGGACGAGAAGTCCGAATACAAGCGCAAGAAACTGACCGCGGCCGTCAGGGAGTGGCATGAAATTCCCGGACTGGGAAAACTGCCGTCGCCGGCGATATTCTTTCGGCTGCTGAAGCTGATCCGGGAACGCAAGATTACGGTCATCAACGTCCATGGTCTCGGCATGCTGTTGTGGGGCAGGTTGTTGTCTCTCCTGACGGGAGCCCGTTGCGTTGCGACCTATCACCCGTCCGTTCTGGGCAATATCGAAAATGCCCAGAACGCGCCGAAGTCAAAGTTCAGCCTGAAGCAGATCCTGTTCTTCAACGCCTTCTTTCCCCACAAGCTGATCCTGATGTCCGAAGAATCGCGCGAGCACCTGAGCCGATATCTTTTGCTTCGGAAGGATGGAATTGCAAAGGTCTATGGCGGCGTTGACACCGATCATTTTTGTCCGCCTTCGGCAGCTGACCGGCAGCAAGCGCGGAAAAGATTCGGTCTGGCAGAAGGCGACTTCATGTGTCTGCTCGCGGCCCGTCTCGCATGGGTCAAGGGACACGACCTGCTCATCAAGGCGGCGCGAAAGCTACGCGACCGCGGCGATCCCCCGTCGCTCGATTTGAAGTGCTTCTTTGTCGGGAGCGGCGGCGCCGACCGCGAAAAGGAGATCAAATCGTTCGCCTATGCGGGCGATGAAAAGGATAATCAGACGTTTAAATTTCTGGGTTTCATGGGCGACGTCCGCGAGGCGCTATGGGCCGCCGACGTGTTTGTGCTTCCCAGCCGTTTCGAGGGGTTTCCATTGGGCGTTGCCGAAGCGATGGCGACAGGGCTGGTCCCGGTCCGGACGCCGGCCGGCGGCGCCTCGGATCAGATCATCAACGGACAAACCGGCTTTGTCGTCCCGTTCGAGGACGTCGATGCCCTGGCCCAGGCGATCGAACAGCTGGCAGATCCCGCCCGGCGGCAGGCGATGGCACGAAACTGCATCGCACGAGCCCAGCAGTATTTCGGTGTCGGTCCGATGGTCGATCAAACGCTGCAGATCTACGGATTGGCTCCGGCGCTGCCGCAACGAGCCGGGAAGGGCCGGGAAGATTACGCTCTGACGTGATGGATCAATCTTTGTCCGGACGTTGGTCCGCGCTTCTGGCCGACAGAAACTCGCCCTGCCAGGCGACAAGCGCGACGGCCACGGCCGCGATGACAATTTTGCCGGCCAGCCAGAGCATGGGTTCGGAGGGAGCTGCCGCGAAAGCTCCAATCAGGACGGCTGCAACAAGCGATGCGCCCAGCAGGAGCCATCTCGGGACTACTCCGAAACGAATGATCGGGCCACTGCCGCACAGTATGACGATTGCCGTTGCAACGGCGGCGCTCGCGACCTGAGCGGCTATGGACAGGCCCAGCCGGGCTGCAATCATCGATACAGCCGACACCAGCGCCAGTTGGCAGGCAGCGACCACCACGAGCCTGGTTGCGGATTTTCTCAAGTGCGGGATCACCGCAAGCGTGGCCTGGAGATGGGTATGAAGAAAGTAGAACACGGCGGCTGCCGGGGCCACCGCCAGGAAACTCGTCAGGAGATCGGCCGGAACGAAAAGCCGGCTGGCATCCGGGAGAAAGCCGATCAGGCCGCCCAACATGACGGTTGTCGCGCATAGAATGAAGTCAAGCAACCGGGATGTCGCCCGCCGCGCCTGCTCGTCGGTGCCGCGCTCGAACTGGATGACCACGTCAGGATAACTCACCGTGTGTATCGCGGCCACGAGAACCGAGAATGGCCGCTGCAGCAAATCGATCGCCATCAGAAAGGCGGCGGTCGCTGTGGGGGCTGCGGCTCCCAAACTGCTGACAACGATGAAGCGGATCATCACCGGAACGGAGAGATGGATCACCGAGGCGCCGGCGGCCAGCATTCCGTAGCGGGAGAAATCCATCCAGTCCGTCAACATGATACGATAGGGTACCCATCGCAGCGGCGTGCGATGCGCGAACAGGCCGGCAACCAGGGATGTCGCATGGCCGCATACGATGCCAAGGAGAGTGGCTTCGGCCGTACCATAGATGCTCGCGCCGGCAACGGCACCGACAAGCAGGAGGCTGGCTCGCAGGATCAGGAGGAAGGCCGCCGTACCAAGCCGATCCGATACGCGGATCGCCATGAAATACATGTCGGTGAGTCCCTGCAGAACTGCGATTGCCAGCCCAAGCGCGACGACGCGGGGTGCGAGAGTGCCGATCAGTGAGGCGGCACTCCCGACTGAAACCAGCACCACGGTGCTCAATAATCCCGCGGCGAACAACGAGGACCGCAATCTCGCGGCGTCTTCGCCCTCCGCCGCCGCGAGAAAACGAACGCCGGCAAGTTGCAGCCATTCGAACATGAATACGCACAGCAGCTGGCTTGACGCCAAAGCGAGCGAAAACGAAGTATAGCTGGCGGGCGGCAGGAGATGGCTGATGGCGAAAATGAGCGCGATGGCGGCCGCACTCTGGAAAACATAGCCGCCGAACGCGAGGAGCCGAATCATTTCAGACCGAAGTGAGTTGGCGGCCGGCCCGGGTATCGAGCCGGGGCGTAGCTCTCAGCCGCTATGGCCGGGACCATCATGATCTGGCCATTCCCCGGGATTGCTTGACGTGCCCGAATGCATCGCGATATCTGGCAACGACGTCAACGAAGGTCCATTTGTTGAGTCCAGCTCTTAACCGTTGGCTGATATCGGAAATCTGCCGGGGGGACTCAATGATCTGCAACAGGCTCTTGGTCAGAGACCCGGGGTCAGGCGCCGTCAGCCATCCCGTAACATCCTGTTCGATCACTTCCTGTATTCCCCCGAAGAGGGTCCCGAGCAGCGGTTTTCCGGCCGCCTGCGCGTCGGCCACCACCAGCGGGCTTGGGTCTTCCCAAACTGACGGAACCACCACGACATCGACCAGTTCATAGAATTCCCTGGGTGCGACAAAGCCCAGGAAATCAATTCGGGCGTTGGGCGCCAGCGATTTGATATGCGCTCGCTGGCTTTCCGTTGCATGGCCGGCGACGACAAGCCGCATCAGGTGAGATGGAATTGCCGCAACCGCCTGGACGAGGTTGTAGATGCCCTTCTCCTGCGTCAACCTTCCGATAAATCCAAAGGTAACCACTCCGTCGGGACTTTCCGTGGCCTTGTCACCGACATCGGCAGTCGAAGCATTGCGAATGACGGCGCGCATTGGCGTATCGGCAAACAGCCCGAACTGGGTATGGATATCAAGGATACGTTGGCTCACGCCCACGACTGCGTCGAGATGCTTTGTCGTGCTGCGTCGGTTGACCGTCAAAATCTTGCAACTGACGCAGGTGTGAGCACACGCGCTTCCGTTCGAAAAGCGAGAGCACCGCGGGCAGGTCAGGTAATAGTCGTGAAGGGTATGAAGAACCGGAACGCGCAGGTCCGAAGCAGTTTTCCATACCCCTGTCGTCAATCCCGAGAGATTGTTGGAGTGCAGGATATCGGGCTTGAAGGCCCGTATACGTTCGGCAACCAGTTGCGAGGTCTGCTGCCAGTCTTCCACCGCATGCCAGACTGCGCGAACCGGCGCGCTATGGGGTTTGCTGAACGGGAAATACACATTCTTTACCGGCGCCGAATAAACGTCGATGCCGTTGCACGTTTCCATCGTTTGGTTGGGAGCGGACGCGGCGCGGATCACTTCCACGCTGTCACCCTTGTCCACCAGGCTTTCGGCAAGCCGGCGCACGAATATTTCCGCGCCGCCCACGACTTTTGGAGCCTGCGGCGTTGGATAGATGGATGACGTAATAAGAACTCTCATTGAAGGAGTCTCGTCCCCAAGAACAATAAAAAAATGGATGCTTGAAACTATTCCCGGTCAGGGAGCTTTCGAATTGCCGGCCGAATAAACCTCCATGTATTGCCGCGTGACCGACTCCGGCGAAAATTTATCTGCAAAATCCGATTGTAGCGGCTGCGTCATTTTCCATCTCGTTGTGTCGTTGACCGCCTTCACCATGAGTTCGGCCAACTGACGAAAATTGTTTGGCTCGTAGGAGCCCACCATATTTGAAAATCCCGAAATCTCCGGAATCCCTCCTGCCGTCGAGCAAATGGTTGCGCGGCCGGCATTGATGCTTTCGATCAGCGTCCGCGGCAGCGGTTCCGGCCAGACCGAGCTGACGAGGCAGACGTCGATGCTGGCGTAGAAATTCGCCGCTTTCGTAAAGCCAAGCCATTCGATGCGATCGTTCTTCTGCCCGGCCTTCAGGCCGCCTACGTACTGCTCGAGCCCCTTTCCGGCAATCTTCAGCCTCCAACCTGCGTCAGGCAGCAGTTCGGCCGCCTTCAGTACGACCTCGATACCCTTTTCGGCTTCGATCCGCCCAATGAAGCCGAACACCAGATCGCCGGTGGCGGGCGGTGAAACCGGAGCCGCCTCGCTGACGTCGGCAATATTGAAGATGACCTTGCCCGGGATGTTGGCGAAATAGCCAAGTTTCTGGTGCTGATCCAGCACAAACTGGCTGTTCGAAACGACGGCGTCGACCATACGCGAAGCAATCAGGGAAGGGGCGGTCATGGTCGCGCAGGCCGGGCACCGGCGGGCACATGTCTGTCCGTTGCGGAACAGGGTCGACCTTTTGCAGATCAGGGAATAGTCGCGCAGCGTGTGGACGACCCGCAGCTTGCGGCGCCTGGCTTCCGACCACAACGATACCGAAAATCCCGTGAGATTGTTGGTGTGCAAAACGTCGGGCGCCTCAGCATCGAGAACCGCGCCGAAGCGTTTGGCCGCCTCGCGATTCCAGGTGTCACGCAAATGCCATTTAAGTCGTCGCAGCCGCGACGGCTTTCGATCCTGGTCGAACGGCCAATAGTCGTTGTCGATCTGCAACCTGTATACGCGAACACCCCTGATCTCGCTGATCGAGGTTTCCGCCGCCTTGTGAAGGCAAATCACGGAAACCTGGTGACCCCTGAGGGCCAGTGCTTCCGCCAGCAGAGAAACGGAAACTTCAGCGCCTCCCATGATTTCCGGAGGGTAAAGGCTGTTTACGAGAAGTATCTTCAACTATCGCCTCATCGGTGTCGATCGATTGCCGCCGGTGCCTTGTTGCGAAGCAGGTCCTGAACGATCGACTCGTTCGACCTTACCTTCCACCAAGCGGTGCTGCCAGCCGAAACGCGCGGCACTGCGCGCAACAACGTGTGCAGTATTAAATGTCCCCTTGCTGAAGGACGTCAGGAAATTAAATCCCTGTTAACGGGCGCCGGCGGGAGGGTTGGCTGCTCAGCTGGCGGCAGGATACTGGAGAAATCGGAGCCGCATCGTTCCCCATCACACGGCTAGTTCTCACGGCGGCGCAGCTGCTCGAAGACCGCGCGGTATTCGGCGACGACTTCCGAGAATGTACGTTGACTGTTCTTGTCGGCGAACTTTCGGGTCATTGTTGTTACTTCGTCAGGATTCGACAACATCTTCCTGATGCTTTCGGCCAGCGAGTCGGGATCGGGCGCCGTAAGCCATCCGACCGCGCCCCGTGCGACGGCCTCCGGTATGCCTCCGAAGCGGGTGCCGAGGAAGGGCTTGCCGGCGGCCTGGGCATCAGCGACCACGATGGGGCCGGGCTCCTCCCAGATCGGCGGAATCACCACGACGTCGATTTGACGATAGAACGTTTCGGGGGCGACAAATCCCAGGAATTCGATCTGGGCTTCAGGTGCCAAGGCACGCAACCGCTCCTTCATCTCGGTGCTGGCAGAGCCTGCGATCACCAGCTTGACGGAGTTTGGCGGCAACGAGCCGACAGCCTTGACGAGATTGTAAATGCCTTTCTCCTCCGTGAGGCGCCCGATGAAACCCAGCGTCAGGAGGTCGGCCGGGCGTCTGGGCTCGGGCGCGACCGGGGGAAGTGCCGAAGCGTGTCTGATGACCTTGCGAAGCGGGGTGTCTGCGAAGAGGCCCAACTCCGTGTGAATATCCAGAATGCGCTGGCTCACGCCAACGATCGCGCTGAGCTGCCTGGTTGCGGTGCGGCGGCTTACGGTTAGTATCTTGCAGCTGAAGCAGGTGTGCGTGCAGGTGCTGCCGTGGGAGAAGCGCGAACATCGCGGGCAGGTCAGGTAATAATCGTGCAAGGTGTGGACGATGGGGATGCCGTGGTCGGATGCGGCCTTCCAGACCGCCGTCGTCAGGCCCGACAGATTATTGGAATGCAGCACGTCAGGCCTGAACGCCTTGATCCGGTCGGCGACCAATTTTGTCGATCGTCGCCAATCCTCGACCGCGTGCCAGAGTCCCCGCATTGGTGCGCTGTGCTGTTCGGTGAACGGCAGATAGATGTTACTGACCGGCTCGGAATAGATATCGACATCGTCGCATGATTCCGTTTGCTGGTTGGGGGCTGACGCGGCGCGGATCACTTCCACACTGTCCCCGCTGGCGACGAAGCCCTCGACCAGTTTGCGTACGAATATTTCCGCGCCGCCGATGACCTTTGGGGCCAGCGGCGTCGGATAGAGGGATGTTGTAACAAGGACCCTCATCAAAAATGAGCCGTCCCGGTGCAGATCGTATAGCGATTGGTTGCAATTGCTCTCATTGATACAGAACTGTCCCCCTAGCTGTCGGCCGAATACATCTCCAAATATTCGCGTGTAATGGTCTCAGGCGTGAACTTCTCCGCAAAGTCTGGTCGCGGAGGCAGGCTTTTTTTCCATCGAGCGGCCTCGTCTATCCCCTTCAACATTAGTCCGGCCAGCTCGCGGTGATCGCTTGGTTGGTACATACCGATAAGGTTGGAAAACCTCGATATCTCCGGTATCCCACCCGCAGTGGAACAAATTGTGGCGCGGCCGGCGCTAATTCCCTCGATCAGGGTGCGCGGCAGCGGCTCCGGCCAGACCGAGCTGATCAGGCAGACGTCGATACCGGCGTAAAAATCCTGAGATTTGGCAAAGCCCAGCCATTTCACCCGGTCGCTCGGGTGACGGGCTTTGAATTCCCGGACATCGGACTCGAGACCTCTGCCGGCAATCTTGAGCTGCCAACCGGTGTCGGGCAGCAATTCTGTTGCCTTGAGCACGACATCGATGCCTTTCTCGGCTTCAATCCGTCCGATGAATCCAAATGTCAGGTCCTCATCGGAGGGGGCCGCCGCAGGGGCGAGCGCGCTGGTGTCGGCAATGTTGAAGATCACGCGATCCGGAATTTCGGAAAAGTATCCGAGACGCTGATGCCGATCGAGCACGTACTGGCTGTTGGAGGTGACTGCATCGACCAGGCGCGAGGCGAGCCGGGACGAAGCCGTCATGGCGGCGCAGGACGTGCATCGGCGCTCGCAGGTAGCGCCATTCCTGAAAAGCGTCGACCTTTTGCAGAGCAGCGAGTAGTCGCGCAACGTATGCACGATCCTGATGTTGCGGCGCCTGGCTTCCGACCAGAGCGCCACTGAAAATCCCGTCAGGTTGTTGGTGTGGACGACGTCAGGCTTTTCAATATCCAGGATTTCCGCGAACCGTTTCGCGGCCTTCCGGTTCCAGGTGTCACGCAAGTGCCATTTCAGGCGTTGCAGTCGCGATGGCTTTCGATCCTGGCCGAATGGCCAGTAATCATTGTCGATCTGAAGTCTGTAGACGCGGACGCCCTTTAAATCGCTGACCGAGGTCCTCTGCGCGTCATGCAGGCTGACGACGGAAACCTGATGGTGGTTGCGGGAAAGGGCTTGCGCGAGCAGCGACACGGAAACTTCAGCGCCCCCGATGATCTCCGGAGGATAAAGCGTATTGACGATGAGTATTCTCAAGGATCGCCTCAGGTTGGAAGCTTACCGGTGCGAGAGTTCCATTCGCCAAGGGAAATTGAAGGCGAGGGAAGTCGGGCCATCTGCATCGACCGGCAGCAGGGTTCCGATGCGGCATGCCGTTCCGGCACTTGGCTTCGGTGTTTGATCGGCAGAGATAGGTAGTCTCGCTATCGGCTGCCATGCCTTTTCAGTTGCAGGGCATGTCGGAACAGCGTGCGGGTCCTGGCGCCCGATGTGTTCCGGCTCTTGATCAAGACAAAGGGTCTCGTCCATGGCGCGATTGCGAGCAATCGATTGCCTGAACGCGTCTATCCTCTCTTGTTGCGGTTCGAGTTGGGCGATGCTCCCTGGTCTATCTCGAGTTCGCAATGGTGGCGCTGATATTTGCCGCGTTCGTGGTTGCCGCGTTCAGCGGATTCATCAGCTTGATGAACTCGGTCGACGGCGACTCCGCGACCGAAATCACGTCGTGATCGCGCATCCGGAATGAGTCCGCGTGGAACCAGCCATCGGGCTTGCTCATGTCGAACTTGTAGATGGCGGGCGCCAGCTGGGTCGGGAACTGAGATACCTCCAGTCCGATCTTCTCCAGCAGCGGCTTTGGTTCGAAGCGATAGACGAAGATCGATTTGGCATCGGCGCGGATGCCGTCCAGACCGCCGGCTTTCGCCAGCGCTTCGGCCAACGTCATGCTGTCGTTTTCGAAGGTGAAACGGCGGTTGTTGGTGCCGCCGATCGAGCCGGGCGACGGTGTCGAGCCGAAGACCATGAACACCCTCGGAATTCGCGTCAGGAAGACGACGTCGCCGGGAGCGAGCAAGATGTCTTCGCCGGGATGACGGACGACGCTCGACATCGACTCGTTGTAGGTACGGCCGCTTCGTTTGATCGTGATGGTGGATTCGTAAGAGGGGTATTTGGGACCGCCCGCGCGCGCGATGGCGCCCATCAGCCGAATGCCGCCGGGGTCGACCGGGAAGCGCAGCGGCGTGTTGACCTCGCCAAGCACGCTAACCTGATTGCCGCGCTGCTCAGCAACGCTGACGACGGCTTGTGGATCGATGGCGCGATCCTTGAGACGTTCGCGAATGATATTGCCCACCGCGCGCGGGGTCAGGCCGGATACCTTGATCGCACCGGCATACGGGATGTTGATATTGCCCGACTGGTCGACCTGCTGACGTGGAATGTCGACGAAATTACCCGGCCTCACGCCCGCTTCGCGCGGGATGAACAGACCGCCGGCCTGGGCCTCGTAAACGGTGACGGTAACGATATCGCCGACACCAATGGTCACATCGCGATAGTTCCCGCCAGGCAACCGGGAAAATACCAACCCCGTACCGTCGGTAAAGGAATTGGTGGCCTGCAACACCACCGGATTGATCGGCATCAGTATGTAGGGAAGCGGTGCCGATGGCTGCGTAACGATCGCCGCGTTCGAATGCGTCGCTGATCCATCCGGCGCATCCGTCGGAATAAAGCCCGCGCAGCCGCCAAGGCCGAACGCCAGTGCCGCAAAAAGAGCAGAAGAACAAATCAGCCCTTTTGCTTTTGTTCTTCCTTTAATCACTGCAGCACCCTCGTGATACGCTTGGTCCAATTTAAAACTCTTCGTCCCATTTAACCGTAGCAATCATCCGGATCCGAAGTCACTCCCGAGCGGCCGCCTTCCGAGGTAAAGCCTCGGCCATGTGACCTTCTTGCAACTTGCACTGAGAGGGTTCTGAGCAAAACCTGGCTAAAGTTTGAGCATGGCGTGTATTGTCAGTAAATGCGTCATTTTCTCGTCACTATCTCGCCTTCATGTCCGGCTGGGAGAATTAAATATCGTATTATTCGTCGCTATTTAATATCAGGGCGACGGCGCGCATACGCTGTGGCGGGTGACTGCGGTGCCTGGTGGATCAAGGTCGACATGCAAGGTCGAGCGCCCGGCCGGGGATCAGCCGAACGATCCCTGGGATGCCGGGCTCGAGGCTGCGGAAAGACCGGGCGTGGAACGCCGCTCGGCGCACTTGCCGAGCGCCCGCCCGGGGGCGGTACAGGCGTCCAGGACAGCCGTCCCGGATCGGCTAGGGCGGGCGCACGCAGGATTTGAACGGCTAGGTGGGTTCTTGCTTCGCGGCGATCGATGAGCGAACGCGGTCGCTTAGCCAGTGGCCAAAGAACAGAACCCTGGTGACGATGGAATGGCCACGTCCACCGGGCGATTTAAACAGCAATGGACGCCCGCTCGCGGCATCGGATGGATCCGCAGCGTGAGATTTGGCCGGGTTATCGGCTGAGGCAGGATTTGGCCGGATCGGTCGGAAGTACATTGCTAGGGCGAAAAGGATATTAAACACGAACCAGCCTGCCAGAACGTACAGCAGCGTTTCCAAATGGAAGCCTCCTTTAGGGGCGTTCGCCACTTATACATGAGTTGGCACGGGGAACTCCCCGCAAATCGATGCCGCAGCGCAACAATATTTCGCGCGGCGCGGCGAAAGCCGGTTGTCCAATATTTGTTAGGGATTTCAGCCGTTAAGCACGAGTCTCCTGGATTGACGTAACTACTTACTAATTCGGGCCCCCTAGCTATACTCGCTTCAAACGAGAAAAGGGAGGCAAGCGAAATGGATGCCCTACCGGTGGCATTGTTGGCGTTCACCGCAGGTTTTTTGACCTGCGCGTTGCTCGTCGCTGTCCTGATACGGTGGTCGTTCTCCGACAGGCGCGAGCGCGGGAACGAGTCCGCCGCCAGCGATGACCAGAAGCCGCGCGGAGTCGACTTTCTGTGGCTGGGCAGGTGATTTGACGGGGCCCGGCCGCCAGCCGTTCGACGAGGCGTCCAGGCTTTTGAAAATTAATGCCTTTGAAAATTAATGTCTTTCGGCGCCGCAAGGCAGCGGCTGCGATTAGAAATTGTTCGGCAAATCCGATTGCAGTTCGGCTTGTTGCCGGGACCGGATGTGATCGCCTCGTCCGAGGTCGACATAGACCTGGCTAAGGACGCGATGCGTCTTCTCGATGTCATAAAGCTGTCTGAAGCGCTCGTAGCCTCGCAGACCGACCGCAGGCAGATCGAGCTTCAGCGCGCGCCGAAACCCTTCAACGAGTTGGGCGGCGGAAGCCGGCTCACAAAGCACACCCGTCACGCCATCTTCGACGATTTCCGGCAACGCGCCGATGCGAAAGGCAATGATCGGTTTGGCCGCCCGCATCGCCTCGAGGGCGACGAGGCCGAAGGCCTCCCAGCGTGAGGGGATGACGACGAGATCCGCCTTCTCGAGCTGGGCCTCGATCTGGTGTCGATCCTGCCAGCCCAGCAACGAGACGTTGGAGGGAAGCGCACGCCCCTCATCCTTGTATTTGCCGATCACCGAAGCCCCGACGATCCGGACGTCCACCTGGTCCTCGAGCGCGCGGGCGGCTTCGGTCAGGAGATCGTACCCCTTCTGGCGGTCGAGGCGGCCGATGAACAGAACCTTGGTCTTTTCCGAAGGCCATATCGCCGAGACAGTATCGAGCAGCGGACGGTGTTTCGAAATACCGTTGTGCACAAGAACCAGGCGATCGGCTTCAATTCCGGCCTGAACCCCCTCTTTGTACTCATCCCTCGAAATGCAGATGATCCGATCCGTGATCCTGGCCAGGATACCTTCCGTGATCTTGGTGACCTGATGGCTCAGCCGGCCCGTCTCGCGAGAGAAAGCCCAGCCGTGCGGACAGTAGACGACCCGCGGCCGCTTGCGCCTCAGCAACAGGAACGGGCGGAGAACCAGTCCGGCAAACGAGGAGTGCAGGTGAACGACATCCGGTTGCTGGCGGTGAACAGCGCGCAGGGTCGCCACCAGCATCCGGAACAGGCCCGAAATACCCCGGTCCGAACGGCCGAATTCCGTGATTTCCGCGTCTTCGATCCCAACCAAATCGGCCCGATGACCGGATGGTATCACATAGTGCACGTTGCCGGCGCCGAGGCTGGTCCGCTGGTGGGGGTGCAGCTCGTTGAGATAAGTCGCGATGCCGCCCCGGATCGTTTCGGCGACATGCAGAACTCTCATGGTTCTAACCTGACTGCTGGGCACCCTTAATCCTTCATTTTCTTTCACGCCGATACGACAAACTGATCCCCAATACGCAGCAATAATTGGGCCGCGATGTGGTGGGCTCCTGCCTTTGTTCAGGTTTAATACGTTTATTTAAATTTTAAACTGTGGATTTTTCGAGAAAACGCAACATGGCGGTAGCGGATTTAGCCCACGAATAGGCTGCCAGGCGCGCTTCCTGTTTCTGCCGCTCGGGGCCGGATATGCCTCCTGCTGCAATTCTTTCGAGCATGCGTTGATGCAGCTCGTCCACGTTGAGCGGGTCGAAATAAGCGGCGGCGTCGCCGCAGGTTTCGCGTACCGCCTCTGCCGTACTCGCTATCACCGGACAGGCGAAGAACATTGCCTCCAGCGGAGGCACACCGAAGCCTTCATAAAGGCTGGGGAAAATAAATGAATTTGCACGCGAAAAGAGCGCCGCGATCTCTTCGTCGCTGAGCCGGCCCGCCATCACAACCCCGGCCTTTGCGGCGGTGGGGCCGTCCGAAAACACCTTGCTGTTGTCGCCGCCGACCACGACGAGCGGAATATCAGCGCGGCCCAGCCGCTCCGACGCCCGAATGGCCAGCGAAACGTTCTTGTTCTTCGTCATCGACCCGACGAAGAGAAAGTAGCGGTGGGGCACGAGGCCCAACCGGTCGATCACGCGAAAATCCGGCACTGTTGCCGCAAAATGCTCCGCGCTGTTGGAAAACACCGGAATGGCCGACGGTGCCAACCGCAAGGCGGCGGCGAGTTCGCGCCGCGAGAACTCGGAAACCGTGGCAATTGTCGCGGTTCGGGCCAGCAGATGGCCCAGCGTCCGGTGCAGCATCAGATAGCTCCGGCTGAAGAAATCCGGCCGGCGAAACACCTGTGCGTCATGCAGGACGACGAGGTGATTACGGTGAAGAACCGGCCCGGAGTTGGCGAGGCTGATCAGCCGGCCACCCGCCGACGCCCGCGCAAGGTCGATCTGATCCCAGGCATGCCCGGTCCGCCGGCCTACCTGTCTGGTCCTGATGACGGCGAGGTCGAGCTCGGCCTTCGCGTTGGGCGGGGTGAGGAGCTGCCATTCCGCCGCGAGCAGGGGCTGCGCGGCTTGCCCGGACGCCAGCAAGCGATCCATGGCCTTAACCATTTCGGCGGCATAGCGCTGAACGCCCGTGAGCGATTGCGACAGGAATCTACCGTTGATGAAAATTTTCAAAGACGATCTTCTTCAGCTTTCACGCACCCAGTGTTGGCTGCTGCCTTGTTAGTGGGCACGGGGAGTGAGTTCGAGTTCTGCCAAGTCTGGCATGGCGAAGTCTGGCATGGCGAACCATCCGTGGGAACCGTTCCGCACGCATGCTGCCTCCGTTAAATCACTAGATGCCGTGCTGGCAAGAGAGGCTCAATCAAATGCAAACCAAACGAGCATGTCGGCTTCATGAATCTTGCAGCGTGCTAATTATTTAGGAACGAATTTGGTTTGATGTGATCAGGCGCGCGCTGTCGGCTGGATTTAATTGAGTGGAGATGGAACTCAGCGCGCAACAAAAAGCACACATTCTGCGCGCATGGGATTTGTGCGGGCATGTTTCCTTGTTGGATCAGCGCGGAATGGTGGAGCGGGATTTTCGCAATGGCTGGGTCTGGTCCAATTAAGGCAAGCACCGTTCTCGTCAACGGCGTGAAGTCGTGCGTTCCGGCAGTCATGACGACGGTGGTTTTCAGCTTCTTCATTAATCTGCTCGCATTCACCAGCCCGCTTTATATGCTGCAGATTTATGACCGGGTGATCGGCAGCCGCAACGAGACCACGCTGCTCGGCATCACGCTGCTGGTCGGTTATCTCCTGATCATCAATGCGCTGCTTGAGATGCTGCGCTCGCGCCTGATGGTTCAGGCCAGCCTCGCGGTCGACAGCAAGCTGGCCGGCTCGGTCTTCGATGCAACGCACTCCGCCGGCCTGCATTTCCCCCGTCTTGCCCAGGGACAAACGCTGCGGGACCTCGATTCGGTTCGCGAGTTCATCGCCGGTCCGGCGCTGATTGCGCTGTGCGACTTGCTGTGGATGCCGATCTTCATCGTGACCTGCTTCTTTCTTCACCCCTGGTTCGGGGCGATCGCGCTGGTCGGCTCGGCCCTTATCTTCCTGTTGACGGTTGCCAGTGAGCTCGCCACCACGGGCCCGATGAGCCAGGCCTCCAAGTCGTCGATCGCGGCCAACCAGAAGGCCGTATCTGCCCTGCGCAACGCCGAAGTCATTCACGCCATGGGCATGCTCGATGTCCTGCGCGAGACCTGGATTGCGCAACACGCCCATGTGCTCAATCTTCAGGCAATCGCAGGCACACGGTCGGGGTTGATGGCGGCCGCGTCCAAGTTCGTCCGCATGTTCCTGCAATCGATGGTACTTGGCCTTGGCGCCTATCTTGCGATCCACAATCAGATTTCTGCGGGCATGATCATCGCCGCTTCGATCTTTGTCGGGCGGGCGCTTGCTCCCGTCGAAGGCGTCGTCGGAAACTGGAAGGGACTGACCAACGCGCGCAACAGCTGGAGCAGGCTTGTCAAACTGTTCGCTGTCGCCGGCGAGGAGCCGCAGCGGGTGAGCCTGCCGCGGCCGGTCGGCCATCTGACGCTCGAGGCGGTCACCGCGGGACCTCCGGAACAGTCGCGCAGCACCTTGCGGAATATCTCGTTCGAAGCCCGACCGGGCGAAGTCGTGGGCATTGTCGGCCCGAGCGCCGCCGGAAAATCCAGCCTGGCTCGGGTGATTACGGGCGTGTGGCGACCGTCGTCAGGCAATGTGCGTCTCGACGGCTTCGATTTTTCGCATTGGAATCCGCGCGAACGCGGTCGCTACATCGGTTATCTGCCGCAGGACATCGAGCTGTTTTCCGGAACCGTCGCGCAGAACATCGCGCGGTTTCAAGAGGTCGACAGCGAAGCGGTGATCGAGACCGCCAGGCTTTGCGGATGTCACGAGATGATCCAGCTCCTGCCGGACGGCTACAACACCGCGGTCGGCGAGGGGGGCGCCACGCTGTCGGGCGGCCAGCGCCAACGCATCGGGCTGGCTCGGGCGTTCTTTGATCGTCCGGCCCTGGTCGTTCTCGATGAACCCAATGCAAGTCTTGACCAGGGTGGCGAGGAAGCGCTGGTCCAGGCGATCAGCCGATTTCGCTCGTTCGGCACCACAATCGTTCTGATTACCCACAAGATCAGCGTACTGACCGTGGCCGACAAGATTCTCGTGCTGGAGGGCGGCATGGCGCAAGTGTTTGGTCCCCGCCACGAAGTGCTCAAGCATTTGATCGCTCCTCCAGTGCCCGTTCGGGCTGCGGCAGGCTGAGGTCAGTCATCATGTTCAAGGTTCGTTTCTCAATTCCTGCATGGTTTTCAATTCCTGCGCGCTTCAAGGCAGGTATTCCCCGGCGCGTCCCCAGTTCGCTGCCATTCGCAAATGCGCAAGGCAAAACGGCAATCGCCGGATACACGCTGATCATTTTCACCTTCGGTGTCATGGGAGGGTGGGCGGCTGTCGCACCGCTCGACCGCGGCGTCGTTGCGCAGGGCGTTGTCATGATCGAGGACAGCCGCAAGGTGGTGCAGCACCTCGAAGGCGGCATGGTGAGCGAGATTTCGGTCAGAGAAGGGCAGTCCGTCGTTGAGGGGCAATTGCTGGTCAACCTGTCGCCGCTGCAGGCGAGCTCGGGGCTCGAGACGGTACGTAGTCAACTCGACGGCGCGCTCGCGCTCGAAGCGTCACTGGTTGCCGAAATCGATCGCCGCGATCGCATCACCTTTCCTCCGGAACTGCTGGAGCGGCAGGCCGCTTCACCGGTCCTGGCCAGGATCGTCCAGGACCAGACGCTGCAATTTGAAGAGCGCAAGCGCTCGCGCGCGACCCAGATCACGCTGATCGAATCCAAGATTCAGCAGCTCGGGTGGGAAATGGAAGGCATCGGCGTCGAGAAGTCGTCGACCGAGAAGCAGATCGGTTTCCTCGACGAGGAGTTGACGGGCCTTCGTTCGCTGAAGGAGCGGGGGTTGATCCCGATCACGCGCGTGCTTGCCATGGAAAGGGAGCGCACGCGCCTTGAGGGCATCGTCGGCCGGGCCATCGCGGATACGGCGAAAGCGACCAACGGAATCAGCGAAGCGCGCCTGCAGGTGATGCAGCTGGAGCAGAAATTCCAGGAGGAAGTCTCGGCCCAGCTGCTGGAAACACGCCAGAAGATCAACACCGCGAAGGAAAAGCTGATCGTGGCGCGGGACTTGTTCACCCGCCTCGATATTCGCGCGCCGCGAGCGGGCACCGTACAGAATTTGAAAGTGTTTACGGTCGGGCAGGTCGTTCGTGCCGGCGAGTCGCTGATGGAGATCGTTCCGAGCAACCAGAAGCTCGTCGTCCACGCCCAGCTTCCCGTCAATTCGATCGAACATCTCAGCGTGGGGCAGACCGCCGAAATTCGTTTCCCGGGACTCCGCGCGCGCGGCATTCAAATGATGACCGGAAAGCTGGCATCCATTTCGCATGACAGGCTGGTGGACGACGTTACCAAGCAGCCCTATTTTCTCGGCCTCATCGATCTCTCCGATGCCAAGCTCGATGCACGCTACCGCGACAAGCTGATCGCGGGCATGCAGGCCGACGTGGTGGTCGCGACCGGCGAGCGCACGGCGCTGGAATATATCGTGTCGCCGCTGACGGATGCCCTGCATACGTCTTTCAGGGATTGAACGCGCAAACGGCGATTTAAATACGCTGCACGCGAATTTGGCAGATTGCGCTTGAAGCGTGGCGAGTTGCCTTACGCTGTTTAATGCGCGGACCGAGTGAGGATGACCGTGTCGACTTTGGGACCTGTGATTGTTACTGGGGCCGCCGGATTTATCGGCATGCAGGTGTGCGAACGGCTGCTCGCGCGCGGTGAGCAGGTTGTCGGCATTGACGCGCTCACACCCTATTACGACCCGGCGCTGAAGCGCGCCCGGCTAAATTACCTGACGCAGCACACCGGCTTCGCATTTCATGAAACGGATCTTGCGGATTCCAGCGCGACGAAACTTGCTTTCGATGCGGTCAGGCCTGATCGCGTCGTGCATCTTGCCGCACAACCCGGCGTTCGCGCATCGATCGACGATCCGATCGCCTGCATCCGGGCGAATTGCGACGGGTTCGTCACCGTGCTGGAGAGCAGCCGCCGCCACAACGTGAAGCACCTGGTTTTTGCTTCGTCGAGTTCCGTTTACGGCGCCAACCGCACGCTTCCGTACGCGACGGAGCAATCGGTCGATCATCCGGTCAGCCTCTACGCCGCAAGTAAAAAAGCCAACGAGTTGATGGCGCACACCTATGCCCATGTGCACCGGCTTCCGGTCACCGGCCTGCGGTTCTTTACCGTGTATGGCCCGTGGGGAAGGCCCGATATGGCGGCCTATCTCTTCACGCGCGCAATTTTCGAAGGCAAGCCGATCAAGATTTTCAACCACGGCAACATGCGGCGCGACTTCACCTATGTCGACGATATCGCGGAGGGTGTGATCCGCACCCTGGATCGTCCGGCTGCGCCGAATCCGGCCTGGGATGCGGAGCAGCCTGAATCTGCCACAAGTGCGGCTCCGTATCGCGTCTACAACATTGGCAACAACCGGCCGGTGAATTTGCTCGATTTTGTCTCGACGCTCGAGGAGATCATTGGAAAGCCGGCGGTTCGGGATCTCCTTCCGATGCAGGCGGGGGACGTGCTCGAGACCTGTGCCGACATCTCGGCGCTGCAACGCGATGTCGGGTTCTCGCCTTCGACGCCGTTGGCTGAAGGCCTGCGGCGATTTGTCGAATGGTATCGCGGTTACCATGGCGTGGCGGGCTGACCGGCACGGCCCATCCGGGCGAGAAAAGAAATGGTTGCGGCCGGACTCACCGGCGAACTGCCCGGAGATCTCACGCCCCGCGACTGCAATTTGGGCAAATTGGGTCGGGCATGATGCTGTCGCATGCCTGCCCGTCGTCTTGAATAGGTAAGCCCCAGATCGTGGCACTATTCTTGCGTTTCATTGTCATTCGCATTTCGTGATCGACCGCTAGGTCGTGCGGTGATTGATGGGAGATCCTTCGTGCAAGAGACAGGCGTGCGTAACGGTGCCTTTGGCGCCGATAAATTTGGCTTAAAGAAACTCAAGGAGGTGCATTGGAACCTCGGAGCGCCGCAGCTCTACCAATATTCGCTGTCATCCGGCGAAGCTGTGCTCTCCGCCGATGGCGCGCTCTGCGCCGACACCGGCGAATTCACCGGCCGCAGCCCGAAGGACAAGTTCACGGTGCGCGACGCCTCCACCGAGAAGATGTGGTGGGCCGGCAACCAGTCGATCACGTCAGAGCAGTTCGACGCGCTCTATGCTGATTTCCTCACGCACGCCGAAGGCATGACGCTGTTCGCGCAGGACCTCCATGGCGGCGCCGATCCGAGCTTTCAGATCAAGACCCGCG
>NZ_JAFCMA010000022.1:0-140449 GCF_018130125.1 Bradyrhizobium sp. AUGA SZCCT0177
TCGCAACGTCAACGTCCACCGCATCCCCGCCCCTCGTCATGACGACGGCCGACGCCCCTCTGAGTGGGACGGGATGGGTGAGAATGTGCCACCGGGTCGCGCGAATGCGCGCCCGATGACAGGTTCCGCGAAGCAATCCACGCCTCGGTCTGGCGCAGTATGGATTGCCTCGCTGCGCTCGCAATGACGGGGAGAGGACGGCGTCTAAATCAAGCCGTCATTCCGGGATGGTCCGAAGGACCAGACCTCTGGTGCGCGATTGCGCACCGGGGAATCTCGAGATTCCGGGTTCGCGCTGCGCGCGCCCCGGAATGACGCTTTACCCACGCGCAAAAAATCCGGGCGCGTCGTGCTGCGATATGTTAGAGGCTTGGCACAACCGAAGGGGATATTTTGATGGCTTCATCGCCGGACCTTGCGACGCTCAAGCTCGACGACTTCGCATCCCATCTCGATGCTGACTTCGAGATGCAGACGACCGGCGGCGTGTTGCCGCTGAAGCTGGTGAAGGCCGATCCGACTGGCGCGGGCGGAAGGGAAGGCGCGGCGTTCTCGCTGCTGTTCACAGCTCCTGCCGGCACGTCGCTGTCGCAGGCGATCTACCCGGTGACGCATCCTGCGCTCGGGGTGATGGAAATATTTCTGGTGCCGATCGGTCCGCTGCAAGGCGGCAGCGGTTATCAGGCGATATTTGCGTGAGGCGGGGATTCGTAGGGTGGGTTAGCCGAAGGCGTAACCCACCGCGGACGTGAGAACGAAGATGGTGGGTTACGCTTCGCTAACCCACCCGTACGCAGTACGCACCGCCGCAGTCTCCGCCCGCCACCGCATCAAGTCGTAGACGCCCTTGTCCTCCTCGGTCACAAAGCCGAGACGCCGGTAAAGCCGCATCGCCGGATTGAACTTCTCGACATGGATCGACACGTCCTTGCCGGCGGCGGCGGCCTCGTCCAGCAGGTCGCGCAGCAGGGCTTCGCCTAGCCCTTTGCCGCGATGTTCGGGGAGGAACGCAATGTCGATGATGCAATGCTGGCTCGGCCAGCGCTCGATGTAGAGACGGCCGATGTCTTCTCCGGCTCGCATCGCCACCAGCCGGTCGGCTTGGGGATGCTGACTCTGGTAATGCGTGTGCTGCGCATGGAACTGCATGTCGAGGAACGCCGCCTTTTCCGCCTCGCTCCACGGAAAAGCCGCGAGTTCGCTGGTGCGGGTCGAGGCATACAGCCGGGCGAGGAACGCCAGATCGGTGTCGGCGATGCGGCGAAAGCCGAGACCTGCGCCGGCTGCGCGCAACCAGCCGAACGAAACTGGCGAGATGTCGGCGGCCCGCAGGTTCATCCGCGCGGCGGGAAAACGCCCTGTAAGGCGATGATGTAGGTCAGCGTCAGATACGGCTGCATGTTGTTATGAGGATGCGAGCTGCCGGTAAGAGCCAGTGTCTGCGCATTCATCTGGACGAGATTGGCGATGTTGGACTGATAGATGGTGCCCGCCTTGGATCGCGAGAGGAATTCGGTAGGTGTGGGCTCCTTGAGCGTGGCGTTCTCGGTCGATCCCTGGATAAAATGGTTGTGGAGCGGCAAGTTCCCCTGCAACAGGGTTACCGTCTGGACGCCGCCGGGTTCGCCTAGATAGCGATCGCTCAGTCCGGTCCCTTGTCCCTGGCTGATGGCGCCTGAGCCCATCAGGTTGGGGAGCGCAAAGGTCGATTTGCCGTCGCCGCCGTAATAGGTCCCGAGTATCGAAAACAAGGCCGTGTTCTGCGAGATCGGCATGAGCTGGCCGTTGCACAACGCCCATCCTGTCGGCGCAAAGTCGCCGCCGAATATCCTGATCTCCGCAACGAACGGGTCTGACATGGATGGCCTCTAACTTTGCGTCGGAAAAATGCCGTACAGCGAAATGATGTAGCTGACGGTCAGGAAGGGCATCATGTTGTCGTGTGGATGGTTGGAGCCGGTGCCTTGGACGGCGGTGGCGACCAATTGAGGGCCCGCCACATCGATCACGAAGGGGCTGATGGTTGGCGAGGTCGCCAGCACATTGCCGCTCGGGCTTGGGTTCGTCGCGATCGCAGTCGAGGCCATGAACGCATGATTGTGGATCGGAATCTGTTGGGTAGTGAGCGTCACGGTTTCGACGCCGCCAGTTTCGCCGACGGCGTAGGATTGCACGATACCGGGTCCCTGTCCCTGATGGATCGGCAGGCGGCCCCGCAAATCGGGCAGGGCGAAAGTAGACTGGCCGTCTCCGCCATAGGTGGTGCCGATCAGGGTGAAGAGCGCGTCGTTCTCCGAGATCGCAATCAGGGATCCGTCGCAGAACGCCCAGCCGGCTGGTGCAAAGTTGCCGCCGAACATTCGAATTTCGCCGATATAGGGATTGCTCATGGGAAATCTCTAGTTTCGCGACGGGTAGATGCCCGTCAGGGAAATGATGAAATTGACCACGAGAAATGGCTGCCGGTTCTCGTGAGGCTGGCCACCGCCGACGTTCGATACGGTCGCGGGATGCAATGTCGTTGGAGAGGCGAGACCTCCATAGGGGATGCCGACCTCACGTGCGAGGATGTTGCCCTGCACCGTGTTCACGTTGCCCTGCGTGTCCGATGCGAGCAGTCCATGATTATGTGCGGCCATTTCGCCGGTAACCAGCGTGTGAAACTCCTCGCCGCTTTTCTGACCGATGACGAAGCCCGGGGCCTGATGAAGCCCGGTTCGCCCGCGCAGATCGGGGAGCGCGAAGGTGGTCCGTCCATCGCCGCCATAGAATGTCTGGAGTATCGAAAACAACGCCTGATTCTGATTGATCGGCAGAAGCTGTCCGTTGCAGAACGCCCAGTTCTTCGGCGCAAAATTCCAGGAAATAAGCTTGATTTCACCCAGGTAAGGTTGACCCACGCTCTCTCCCCTTGCTTCCAGTCAATCTACCTAAGGTATTAACCGATCCGATCTTCGCCGTCGAGATGAATCTGCGACGACGCGCGGGAGGGGCGCGGCCATTCATCCGTAATGGATGGCGCCGCATCAGCGCGATCCGGAGCACGCCATTGCGGCGTCAACGGGCACACGCCGTTTGCTGGCTCTAAACCAGCAAACCGACGTGGATTTGGGCGAGATGAACGCCCGAATGACCGTCGATCAGCACGTTCAGGGCATCGCCCGAATGCGCGCCGTCGATTTGCGCGACGCTCACCCAGTTGGCCGCGGCCGGCGGGCCGAAGGGGTCGTTCGCGTTCACCTGCAGCGTCGCGAACTGGCCGCTGCCATCCTCGACCGCGCGCACGATCATGCCGTCGCTGAAACCGGTCGCGTGGAATTGCGAGGTCAGCGCGGAGAAGTCGAACCGGTCGCCCTCGGCGTAGCTGTAATCCACGACATGCGTGACCGGCGGCGCCGTCGCCGCATGGACGTCGACATGCGCAAACACGAAATTGTCCGCGCCGCCGCCGCCGAACAGGAAGCCGCCACCCGTGCCGGCGTCGATGGTGTCGTTGCCGGGATTTGCGGCAGCTCCCGTTGACGCGGTGGGTGTCACCGGTCCGAGCGAGATCGTCGGCGTCAAGGTCGTGGTCGGGGCCAGCGCGACGTCGATCGTGTCGGGCAACCTGCGTTCGCCGGTATCGAGAACGACATTCATGAGGCCGGCGATGTCCGAATGCTCCAGGCCGATCACGTGACCGAGTTCGTGCTCGATCACCGTCAGCAGATCGATACGACCGGCGGCGCTCCCGCTGGTTGCCGTCAGCTGGTTCGGCGCAGTCGCGGTATCGAATTCGCTGTTATTGGCCGGCGTCGGATCGACGAACCAACCCCAGCCTGCGCCGTTGCTGTCGATCGTGATTCCATGCTCGTCGCTGTTGGCTAGGAAGCCGGAATTGGGCAGGTCCGCGATGCGGATCTGGGCATTCTGCATTTGCTCGATCTGCGCGGCTGACGCGCCGGCAGCGGCCCAATGGGCAATCGCAACCGCGAGCAGCGGCGCCAGCGCGTCCATCGTGAGGACGTCCGAACTGCCCGGACCCTGGCCGTTCAGCGCCATCTGCGGCGTCGGCGGCGGCGACGGCGGGGCGGGCTGGCTGAAGAACACGTTGGTGTCGACCCGCATCGTGTTGCCGGGTGCGCCGCTTGCGGTCAGGCCGTTGGCCGCAGCCAGCGCCGCGGCGCTGGCCTGGGTGACGTTGACGTGATCGGACCCTCCGGGCGCGCCGCCGACGCGCGCGGTGGTGTTGGCGCCGCTTGCGTTGGCGTTGGAGAACGTGTTGCCGCTGATATTCGCGTTAATCACGCTGAGGCCGGCGTTATTGAAATTATTCACGAAGAGGCCACGGTCATCGATGATGTCGCGGATGGTGTTGCCGGTCAGGGTGAGATTGAAGGTGCTCGCCGAGTTCTGGGCACCGACGCCGACCTGGGCGACGATGCCCTCGAACCCCAGGCCGCCGCCGCCGACGCTCTGAATGATGTTGTTGGTGACGCTCAGCGTCATGGTGCCGCTGGCGGCCTCGTCGTGGAGGTCGAGGCCGTTGCCGATCTGCGCGCCGGAACCTGCCACGCCCTGGGTGCCGATCGTGGTGTTTTGCAGGAAGCCGGTGACGGTGCCGGTGCCAAAATGGTTGATGGCAATGCCGACCGCGCGGTTATTCGTGACCGTGTTGTTGTTGACGTCGAAATTGAGGTTGCCGGCGAGCGCACTGCTGAGGGTGATGCCGGAATTGTTGGTATTGAAGGTGTTGAGGCCGCCGGCTGTGCCGTCGCCGATGTGGACGTTGAGCGTGCCGTCGTTGGACGAGCCCTGGAAGCCGGTCGCGGTGAAGGTCGACGGCGTCGACAGATTGCCGCTGAACGTATTGTGCGTGGCGTGAACCGTCGCGGTTGGCGTTCCCGCGACGCCGCCGGAGGCGAGGTTGACCACGAACTGACTGCCGGCGAACGTCGAGGCGCCGTTGTTGGAGAAGGTGCTATCGGTCACCACCAGATCCGCGAGCGTGCCGCCGGTGTTCTCGATGAAGACGTTGTGGACATAGGAATTGGTGACGTTGAGGTCGTCGAAGGTGGTGACGTGGCTGGCGTTGCCGGTCAGTTCGAACAGATAGATATTGCCTTCGCCATTGCCGGAAGTGCTGTCGCCGCTGCCTGAAATGTTGAGGTTGCTCAACACCAGGCCGTTGATTGTGTTGCCGTTGATGCCGTTGCCGTCGGCGCCGGTGATGTTCATGTTGCGCAGGGTGACGTCCTGCGTATTGGTCAGGCTGATGGCGTGGCCGGTAGTGTTCTGGATGGTGCCGCCGGTGCCGTCCGTCGTGCCGGTGCCGGTGACGACCAGATGTCCGCTGGTGCCGGTGGTGTTGAGTACGATGCCGTTGACCGCGCCGTTGGACGAGATGTCCTGGAAGGTGACGTTGCTTGCGCCGATCGTGGTGCTGGTGATGTTGAGCGCGGTGCCGGTGCTGCTGGTGAGGTGGTTGGTGCCGGTCACGTTGACCGTGCCGCCGCCGGTCGCCACGAAGGCGTTCGAGGCGCCGGTATCCAGCGTCATGCCGCCGGTGAAATTGATGGTGCCGCCGGTATTGCTGGTGAGCGAGATGCCGCCACCGGCATCGTTGCTGTCGGTGACGGCGCCGGAGAAGGCAATCGTACCGCCGGTGTGGCTGGCGACCGAAGCTGACAGGCCGGTGCCATTGCCGATCGCACCGCCATAACTGATGTTGCCGGTGCCGCCGTTGATGTCGAATTCCGCTGTGGTGTGGCCGGACAGCGTGCCAGTGGTGCCGGTGAAGGTACCGGTCAGCGCACCGCCGAGCTGAACGCCATAGGCGCCGCCGGATGAACTCAACGTGTCGATGGTGACGTTGAGCGCGCCGCCCTGGTCGATGTCGACCGCCTGGCCGGCGCCCGAAATCTGCATCTGGTCGATGGTCAGGCTGCCGACCGCGTTGCCGCCGCCGCCCTGGCCGTCGTCGAGGCCGGTGGTGCCCGTTGCGGTCGTGATGTTGATGCCGTGGATGGTGTTGTTCTGGGCGAGGTCGATGCCCTGGTCGCCGGCACTGGTGACATTGATGGTCGGTCGCGCGCCGCTGGCGGTTTCGATGACGATGGCCGGGCCGCCGAACGGATCGGTGAGCGAGAGCGGCTGGTCGTCGCCGAGCAGGGTCTGCCCGTCCTTCAGGTTGATGCCGGGGCCGGTATAGGTGCCGGCCTTGACGTAGATGTAGTCGTTGACGCCAGGTCCGCTGGACCCGTTGAATTCGGTGACGTCGGTGAATGGATTGGTCTGTGAACCGCGCGGCGCGGCCCCGTCGATGGCGCTTTGGTCGCCGTTGATGAACCAGACCTGCGGCGTGACGCCGACCTGGATGATGTCGGTGTCGGTGATGGCGCCGGGGATGCCGGTGTGGCCATGGTCGTTGGTGGCAATCGTCAGCGTCGTCAGCGATGAACCGGTGGCGCCGTCCGCCGCGGTGTAGACCACGCTGCCCGCGAGTGAAGCGTTGATCTCTGCGATCGAGCCGGTCAGCGTCACCGTACCGGTGCCGTTGCCGCCGATGGCCGCGCCGCCGCCGACGGCACCGATCGTCACCGCGCCGCCGCCGGCCGATGTCAGCGTCGTCGTGATGTCGGTGGCAACGCCGGCCTCATTGGCGTCGATATCAGATACCGACAGACCGGTGATGGTATGGGTGGATCCGGACATCACCGTGAAGGGACCCGGCACGCCGGTATTGACCGGCGCGTCATTGACCGCCGTTACGTTGATGGTCTCGACCGCCGCGGTCGCGTCGGTGAGGCCATGGCTGTCAGTCGCAGCCGCGTTGAACGTCACCGCGCCGTTGAAATTTGCGGCCGGGACGAAATACAACGTCGCGGCGTTGCCTGAGGCCGCCACGTCGGCGCCCTCGGTCACGACCGTGGTCAGGCCGGCGTCGCTGTAGAGCGTGCCCTGCGCGCCGCCCGGCAAACCGCTGATGTGGAACGACGCAACGGAGTCGCCGGAGTCCACGTCGGTGCCGGTGATCGTGATCGGAATATAGGCCGGCCCGGCCGGGTCTTCGTTGCCGGTCGCGATGATGGCGTTGGTATTGGGCGCCTCGTTGACGTCCTGGACGTGAACGGTGACGGCCTGATCGGTGTGCAGGTTCGGCGCGCCGTTGTCGGTGATGCGAACGATGACGTCATAGTTGTTGTCAGTGCCGATGTCGGTCGGGACCTCGAAGTTCGGTGCGGATTGGAAGGTGAGTACACCGGTGCCGGGGTCGATCGAGAACTTGCCCGCGTCGATGCCACCGGCGAGCGAGTAGGTCAGTGTCTGCGCCGGACTGTCCTGATCTGACGAGGTGACCGTGGCGACTGCGGTCTGGTTCTCGTTGACGTTGATCGAAGCGCTCGAGGTGATGACCGGTGCGTCGTTGACGTCGGTGACGGTGACGGTGATGGTCTGGTCGTCGGACGAGAGGCCGTCAAAGGCGCGGACGGTGACAACATAAGTGTTGTTGCCGCTGGTCGCGGTATCGGTCGGATTCTCGAAATCGGGCGCGGTGATGAAAGTGACAACGCCGGTGTTCGCATCGATCGCGAACTTGCCGCCGTCGTCACCGGGGACGATCGAATAGGTGACCGGCGAGGGGCCGGCATCCGGGTCGGTGGCGTGGACGGTGGTTACAGCCGTGGTGTTCTCCGCGACCGATTTGGCGAAGACGGCGCCGCCGCCGTCGGAGTCGATGGCCGGCGCCAGGTTGGTGACGACATTGACCGTGAATGTCTGCTGGCTGTGCAGCGTGCCGTCGCTGGAATCGACGGTAATGTCATAGCTGGGATCGGCGAGGAGGATCTTACTCGGATCGGCGACGGTGACGACGCCGGTCGCGGCATTGACCGTGAAGCCGCCATTCGAGGTGTCGCCGACCAGCGAGTAGGTGACGGCCGGGCCGTTGACATCGGTGGCTGATGCGGTGACGCCGACCGTGGCACCGGCTGCAGAACCGACGACGACCTGGTTGGCGGCGCCGTTGCTGTCGACAGGCGTCGAGGGCGCGATGTCGGATACGGCGATGACGAAGGCCTGCGAAGAGGCCAGCGTGCCGTCGCTGGCCTGCACTGTGACGGTATAGCTGGCGCCCGAGGTTTCGAAATCGATCCTGGTGAAATCGGCGACGGTGACGACACCGGTCGCCGCATTGACGGTGAAGCCGCCGAGGGAGGTATCGCCGGTCAACGTGTAAGTCACGCCCGGGCCGTTGACGTCGGTCGAAGACGCGGTGACGCCGACGGTCGAGCCGTTGGCGGCGCCCTCGGCGACGGTGTTGGCTGCGGCATCGCCGTCGACGGGCGTCGAAGGCGCCGCGTCGGTGACGGCGATGGTGTAGGACTGCTGGCTGAATAATCCGCCGCTGTCGGTGGCCCGCGCCACGATCGTATAGCTGTTGCCCGGCGCGCTCTCGAAGTCGATGGCGCTGGAGTTGGCGACGGTGACGACGCCGGTGGCGGCATCGATGGTGAAACGGCCGCCGGCGCTGTCGGCGAGGCTATAAACTACGCCGGGTCCATTGATATCTGTCGAGGAAGCGGTGATGCCGACGGTTGAACCATTGGCAGCGCCTTCGATCACCGAGTTGGCGCCGGCATTGGTGTCGACCGGGATCGATGGTGCGATATTGGTCACGCCGATGGTGAAGGTCTGCGAACTGGTGAGGGTGCCGTCGCTGGCTTGCGCGGTGACGGTGTAGCTGCCGCCGGACGTTTCAAAATCGATCCTGCTCGAATCGGCGACGGTGACGATGCCGGTCGCGGCGTCGATGGTGAAGCCGCCGCCGGACGTATCGCCGGTCAGCGAATAGGTCACGGCTCCGCCATTGATGTCGCTCGAGGCGGCGGTGATGCCGACGACGGTGCCGTTCGCGACACCCTCCAGCACCGTGTTGGCCGCTGCATCGCTGTCGGTCGGGGCCGCGGGTGCGACATCCGTCACGCCGATCATGAAGGTTTGCGCCATATTCAGTGCGCCGTTAGACGCCTGCACGACGACGAAATAGGCGTGACCGGCCGCAGTCTCGAAATCGATCTTGGTGCCGTCGGCGACGGTGACGATTCCGGTCGTGGCGTCGATGGTGAAGCCGCCGCCGGACGTGTCGCCGATCAGCGAATAGGTCGTCGCCGGGCCGTTCGGGTCAACAGCGAACGCGGTGAGGCCGACGGTCGAACCGTTGGCGGCGCCCTCCGCGACGCTGTTGGCGGCGCCGTTGCCGTCGACCGGCGTCGCCAGCGCGACGTCGGTCACGTTGATGGCAAAGTTCTGCGAACTCGACAGCGTACCGTCGCTCGCCACCACGGTGACGTTGAGGACATGCCCGGGCGCAGTGCTTTCGAAATCGATCTTGGTGGGATCGGCGACCGACACCACGCCTGTGGCCGCATCGATCTTGAAGGCGCCGTTGGCGCTATTACTCAGGCTGTAGGTGACGCCCGGGCCGTTGATGTCGGTAGAGGAGGCGGTGATGCCGACCAGCGTGTTGGCGGCGGCGCCTTCCGCCACGGTGTTGGCGCCGGCATTGCTGTCGACCGGGGTCGAGGGCGCGATGTCTGACACGTTGATGGTGAAGCTCTGCGACGACGTGGAGAAACCGTCGAACGAATTCACCGTGATGGTGTAGGCGTGGCCCGCCGCGGTCTCGAAGTTGATCTTGGCGGGGTTGGCGACCGTCACCACGCCGGTGGCCGCGTCGATCTTGAAGCCGCCGCCGGAACTGTCCGACGCCAGCGTGTAGGTAATGGTCTGACCTTCGGCGTCCGTCGAGCGGGCGGTCACGCCGACCAGCGTGTTGACGGCGGCGCCTTCGACGACGCTGTTGGCTGCGGCGTTGACGTCGGTCGCGGTCGCTGGCGGCGTATTGGATGTCGGCGGCGCTGGTCCGGGACCAGGGATAATGACGGGGCCACCGGGCGGTGTGCCGGGGCCGGGCGGGGGCGGCGGTGGGTTTACGACGGGAGGCGTAACGCCTGTCCCAGGCGGCAGCAGCAAACCGGGGGGCAAATCGTTCGCCATTATTCGTACTCCCAACGCAAGTTTCTTGTCCGCGTCACGCAGCCAATCGCGCGGCTAGCGCGATGCGTGAACACGTCGAATGTTTTGATGGATGGTGTGCGCGATGTTGCAGCAGCCCGGTCCGCCCGATGAACGGAGGACTGCAAACGCAATTCGGGGAGACCTGTTACCAGCGACAGAAATCTCGCTCGTCACTCCGAAATGCCTCACTCACTAACGCCGCAACGAAAAGGGGGTAATCAATGTTCAATAAATGCGGCTGGATAAAAATTAAGACTTTAGCAACCATGATCGTAGCCGAGCGCACAACCTGGAGTCAATGTTCTCGGATTATTAACCATATGGGCGTGGGCCGTAACGTCGACGCGGAGGCGCTGCCGGTCGTCCGCTTCTCCTAGATGGAACTTTGGGCGACGCGGCCGACGACAATTGTGTGATGTCACGTTTTCGTCATGTTCGGCGCGGTGGCCGCGATGGCGCAATCCGGCGATTTTCCTTCAGGCCAGCACTTTTGACCCATTCGTGCCAGCCCAGTACCCGCACCGGCGCAAGGCGTGATCGTCCGCCATGCATAACGATTGTGCTTGATCCCATCGCCTTCTTGAACAGACTGGGAACCAGTCACATCTGTGACCTCCGCCGGGGAGCGGCAGCCGCCTCCATCGATCGAGATGTCGGGAAGTGCCAGGGGAGATGGAGCAGATGGAATTGAGCGCGACTGAAAAACGGGATTGTCCGGTTCAACCGGAAGGCCGTCACGTCTTCTTCCCTTCGCTTCGCAGCCTCTCGCCGCTGATCCTGGTGTCCGCGCTGGCGCTGTCCGGATGTGGTGACAAGCCCCCGCAGCCAGCCGCGGCCGCGGCGCCGCCGGTTACGGTCGCGCAGCCGGTGAAGCGCACCGTCACGGATTGGGACGAATTCACCGGGCGGTTCGAGGCGGTCCAGGAAGTCCAGGTTCGCGCCCGCGTAGGCGGCTTCGTGAACAGCGTCGAGTTCCGCGACGGCGCCTTCGTCAAGGCTGGCGATCTTCTCTATGTAATCGATGCCCGCCCCTTTGAAGCGGTCGCAGACCAAGCCGACGGCCAGCTTTCCGATGCGCGCGCCAAGGGCGAACTCGCCAAACGCGAACTCGATCGCGCCTTGACCTTGAACCTGACCCAGGCGGTCTCCGATTCCATCGTCGATCAGCGCCGCCAGACCCTGCAGGCGGCACGTGCGGCCGAGATGCAGGCCGAAGGCGCGCTCAAGGCAGCCAGGCTCAACATCGAATTCGCCCATGTGATGGCGCCGATCGCGGGCCGCGTCAGCCGTCATCTCGTGACCCCCGGCAATCTGGTGCAGGGCAGCGATGGCGCCTCGACCCTGCTCACCTCGATCGTCTCGCTCGATCCGATCTACATCTATTTCGACGTGGACGAGACGACCTATTTGAGGAACAACCGCCTGTGGTTTGAGGGCCGGCGGCCGAGTTCGCGTGATACGCCGAACCCGGTGCAGGTGACGCTGACCGGGGAGACCAAGCCGTCGCATGACGGCAAGATGGATTTCATCGATAACCGCCTCGACGTCTCGACCGGTACGTTGCGCAGCCGCGCCGTGATTCCGAACAAGGACATGTCGATCCTGCCCGGGCAGTTCGGCCGCGTGCGGCTGATCGGCAGTGCGCCGTATGAAGCGCTGCTGCTGCCGGATACCGCGATCGCCACCGATCAATCGCGAAAAATCGTTTTCGTCGTCAAGGACGACAATACCGTCGAGGCGAAGCCGGTAACCCTCGGCCCGCTCGACGAAGGCCTGCGCGTAATCCGCGAAGGCCTCAAGGCCGAAGATCGCGTGATCGTCGCCGGCCTGCAGCGCGCCCGCGTCGGCGCGAAAGTCACGCCGAATCCCGCTCCCACTCCAGCGCCTGCCGGTGACAAGAAATGAACCTCGGCCGGCTCTCCATCAATCAGCCCATCCTGGCGATGGTGCTGTCGATCGTGCTGCTGATTATCGGCGCGATCGCCTACACCACGCTGCCGGTGTCGGAATATCCGCAAGTGGTGCCGCCGACCGTGGTGGTCACCACGCAATATCCCGGCGCGACCGCGCAGACCGTCTCCGATACGGTCGCAGCCCCCATCGAGCAGGAGATCAACGGCGTCGAGGACATGCTGTATCTCTACAGCCAGGCCACCTCGAGCGGGCAGTTGACGATCACGGTGACGTTCAAGCTCGGTACTGATCTGGACAAGGCCCAGGTGCTGGTCCAGAACCGCGTCGCCATCGCCCAGCCGCGGTTGCCGGAAGAGGTGCAGCGCAACGGCGTCGTCACCCGCAAGAACAGCCCCGACATCCTGATGGTCGTGTTCATGCTGTCGCCCGACGACAGCTTCGACCAGCTCTATATCAGCAACTATGCGCTGCTGCAGGTGCGCGATCAGTTGCTTCGCGTCGACGGCATCGGCGACATCCAGATGTTCGGCGCGCGCGACTACTCGATGCGGCTGTGGCTCGATCCGGACCGGATCGCCACGCTCGGCATGACCGCCGGCGAAGTGCTGGCGGCGATCCGTGCGCAGAACCTGCAGATCACGGGCGGGCAGATCGCGGAGCCGCCGATCGCCGACCGGGCTTTCCAGCCCAATCTCACCTTCACCGGCCGGCTGAAGGATATCAAGCAATTCGAGGACATCGTCGTCAGATCCGGCTCCGACGGCCGCACGGTGCGATTGCGCGACGTGGCAAGGGTCGAACTGGGGGCCTTGTCCTATACGACCAACAGCTTCCTGCTGCGGAAATCGGCCGTCGCACTGCTGGTGACCCAGCGACCCGGCTCGAATGCGCTCGCTACCGCCAAGAACATCTCCGATACGATGACGAAGCTGAAGGCCGACTTTCCCAAGGGCCTCGACTACAATATCGGCTACAATCCGACCGAGTTCATCGCGCAATCCGTCAGCGAGCTGATCAAGACGATCTACGAGGCGATGATCCTCGTCGTCATCGTGGTGCTGGTGTTCCTGCAGGGCTGGCGTCCGGCGATCATTCCCATCATCGCGATTCCGGTGTCGCTGGTCGGCACCTTCGCCGTGATGGCGGCGCTGGGATTCTCGATCAACAACCTCACTTTGTTCGGGCTTGTGCTCGCGGTCGGCATCGTGGTCGATGACGCGATCGTCGTGGTCGAAAACGTCGAGCGGCATCTCGAACACGGCATGAGCCGGCGCGACGCGGCACTGAAGACGATGGAAGAGGTGGGTGCAGCCCTGGTCTCGATCGCGCTGGTGCTGTGCGCGGTGTTCGTGCCGACCGCGTTCCTCGGCGGCATTTCCGGGCAGTTCTTCCAGCAATTCGCCGTCACCATCGCGGTGGCAACCGCGATCTCCTGTTTCTGCTCGCTGACACTGTCGCCCGCGCTGGCCTCGTTGATCCTGGTACCGCACGCGGAAAAGAAGCCGCCGGCCAGTTGGAATTTCATCGGGCGCGGCTGGGACGCCTTCACCGGGGTGTTCAATCGCACCTTCGACCGGCTGGCGCATGGTTACGCCAGCGCGGCCAATTTCGTGATCCGGCATTCGGCCGTCATGCTGCTGCTGTATGCCGCGCTGATCGGCAGCGCCGGATGGCTGCTTTACACCACGCCGCAAGGCTTCATTCCGGCGCAGGATCGCGGCTACATCATCGTATCCGTGCAATTGCCGGGCGCGGCGTCGCTGGCGCGTACCACCGAAGTGGTCCGGGAGATCGAAAAGATCGCGCTCGATACGCCGGGCATCATCAGGGTAGCTGCGTTCGCCGGCTTCTCGGGGGCGACCCGAACGCAGGCGGGCAATGCCGCGGCCCTGTTCCCGGTGTTCGAGGATCCGGAACATCGGATCAAGAAGGGATTGACCGCGGCTGTCATCACCAACGATTTGCGCAAGCGGCTCGCTGCGATCGAAGACGCCTTCATCATCGTGATTCCGCCGCCCGCGGTGCCGGGCATCGGCACCGGTGGTGGTTTCGCCATGCGCGTTCAGGATCGCCAGGGCCGCGGACCGGAAATGCTTGCCGCTGCGACCGACGAGCTGGTTGGCGCGGCGCGCAAGGCGCCCGGCCTGACCTCGGTGTTTTCGCCGTTCACCGCCAACACGCCGCAGGTGTTCGTCGACATCGACCGGGTCAAGGCGCAGAAACTTGGCGTGCCGATTTCGAGCGTCACCGAGGCCATCCAGTCCTATTTCGGTTCGATCTACGTCAACGACTTCAACCTGTTCGGCCGCACCTATCACGTCACGGCGCAGGCCGATCTGCCGTTCCGGAAGGAAACCTCCGATCTGGCGCGGCTGCGCACCCGCAACGCCGCCGGCGACATGGTGATGCTCGGCAGCGTCGTGGATTTCAAGGACATCTCAGGGCCGGACCGCGTCGCGCGCTATAATCTCTATCCGGCGTCGGAGCTGCAGGGCGACACGCTGCCGGGCACCAGTTCGGCGACCGCCATCGACACCATGAAGAAGCTGGCGGAAGAGACGCTGCCGAGCGGCTTCGCCTATGAATGGACCGACCTGTCCTATCAGCAGGTCACCGGCGGCAATGCGGGTCTCTACGTGTTCCCGATCTGCGTGCTGTTCGTGTTCCTGGTGCTGGCGGCGCAATATGGCAGCTGGAGCTTGCCGTTCGCGGTGATCCTGATCGTGCCGATGTGCCTGCTCGCCGCCACCATCGGCGTGCGGATCATGGGGCAGGACGTCAACATCCTGACCCAGATCGGCTTCGTGGTGCTGGTGGGGCTGGCGGCGAAAAACGCGATCCTGATCGTCGAGTTCGCGCGCGACATCGAGCTTGAAGGCAAGCCGCGGCTGGAGGCGGTGATCGAAGCCTGCCGGTTGCGGCTGCGGCCGATCCTGATGACGTCGTTCGCCTTCATTCTCGGTGTGCTGCCGCTGGTGATCTCGTCCGGCTCGGGATCGGAAATGCGCCAGGCGGTCGGCGTCGCGGTGTTCTTCGGCATGATCGGCGTTACGGTATTCGGCCTGATCTTCACGCCGATCTTCTACATGATCGTTCGTGGGCTGGCAGATCCGAAGAAGCCGAAGGATGTCGCCGCGGTGTGATCGCGGGTGAGCTTGTTGCTCCATGGTCATTCCGGGATGCGCCACTTGGCGCAGGCCCGGAATCCATTCATCTACGAAACTTGCCGCCTAATGGATTCCGGGTTCGCGCTTCGCGCGCCCCGGAATGACGGAGGGAGAGATCGGATCGCCGACCAGCCCAAGACTATTGGCTGACTTGAATAGCTGGGCCGCCGCAGGGTTATAGAATATTACTGCCCTGAAATTTCCAAAACCAAGAACTGCCGGGAGACAGATATGAAATCGGGTTTGTTGATAGCCGTAGCATTGAGCGGCCTTTTGCTCGCCGCACCGGCGGCGGCGCAGGGCGTCAAGATCGGCATCCTGAACGATCAGTCCGGGGTCTATGCCGATTACGGCGGCAAATGGTCGTTCGAGGCCGCCAAGATGGCGATCGAGGATTTCGGCGGCGAGGTGCTCGGCCACAAGATCGAGATCGTCTCCGCCGACCACCAGAACAAGCCCGATCTCGGCACTGCGATCGCGCGGCGCTGGTATGAGGTCGAGAACGTCGACATGATCACGGAGCTGACGACCTCCTCGGTCGCGCTCGCGATTCATGATCTGTCGAAGCAGATGAAGAAGATCGACATCGTCGTCGGTGCGGCCACCTCGCGGCTCACCGGCGACGCCTGCCAGCCTTACGGGTTCCACTGGGCCTACGACACCCACGCGCTGGCGGTCGGCACCGGCGGCGCGCTGGTGCAATCCGGCGGCGACAGCTGGTTCTTCCTGACCGCCGACTACGCGTTCGGCCATGCGCTGGAAAAAGACACCGGCGACCTCGTCAAGGAAATGGGCGGCAAGGTGCTGGGCGCGGTCCGCATTCCCCTGAACTCGTCGGATTTTTCGTCGTTCCTGCTGCAGGCGCAAAGTTCGAAGGCGAAAATCATCGGGCTCGCCAATGCCGGTCTCGACACCACCAACTCGATCAAGCAGGCGGCCGAATTCGGCATCGTCAGGGGCGGACAGAAGCTGGCCGGCCTGTTGCTGACGCTCGCCGAAGTCCACGGCCTCGGACTGGAAGCGGCGCAAGGCCTGGTACTGACGGAAGGCTATTACTGGGATCGCGACGACAGGAGCCGCGACCTCGCCAACCGTTTCTTCAAGCGCACCGGCCGGATGCCGAACATGATCCAGGCCGGCACTTACTCCGCGACGCTGCAATATCTGAAAGCGGTCAAGGCGGCCGGCACCAAGGACACCGAGGCCGTCGCCAAGAAGCTGAAGGAACTGCCGGTCGACGATCTCTTCGCGCAAGGCAAGGTGCTCGAGAACGGCCGCATGGTGCACGACCTCTATCTGTTCGAGGTCAAGAAGCCGTCGGAGTCGAAGAAGCCGTGGGACTATTACAAGCAGCTCGCCGTGGTGCCCGGCGACAAGGCGTTTCCGAGCGCCAAGGATTCGGGCTGCCCGCTGACGAAGTGAGGCACGTCTCTCACCATCGTCGTCCCGGCGAACGCCGGGACGACGTGGGGAGGGAGTTGCGCGGTGCTCACCATTGTACGATCCGCCACACGATCGCGCCCGACGCGCCGACCCAGAGCACGATCGCAGCTAACGCCTGGATGCCAAAGCCGCGGCCGCGCTTGGCGGCGGCCTGCGAATAGCCGAACATGTAGAGGAGGCGGCCGGCGATCCAGACCAGGCCGAGCCCTGCCGCGAAGGGGTCGCTGATATAGACCGCAAACAGCCATAGCGACGGCAGGAAGATCGGCATCCATTCCAGTGTGTTCATCTGCACGCGAAACACGCGCTCGAAATCCGGATGGCCTGACGTCGCCGGTACCTTCACGCCGAACGCGCTGCGCGCTTTCGAGACCTGAATCGAGGTGAAGAAGTAGAACAGGATGGCAAGGCAGGTGACGAGAGCGGTGAAGTGGTACATTGGCGAGTGATTCCTCTTTGCGAACGGTCCTGGCCGTGATTCCGGGATCGTGCGTTAGCACCAGACCACAGGTGCGCAATTGCGCACCGGGGAATCTCGAGATTCTCAGATGTGCAATAGCACATCGTAGTTCGATGCTTCGCATCGCCCCGGAATGACGTTTCAGTACCCCGTCATTTCCAGATAGCCTAATCCGGTGTGACTCCCGCCAAAGCTGATCGGGCCTTCCCAATAAGGAAAATTCGTTCCCATCCAGCTCTTCGCATTGAGCGGCGTGCAGTCGATCGTGACGGCGAGTTTGGGAATGGCGATGCGCCATGAGGTCGGGATCTTGCGGTTCGCTATCTCCGTGTAAGCCTGCGGCGTGAAGCTGATATCTGCTGAAGCGAGCGGCTCAGTGTTGCCGTCGCGGGCGACCCATTTGCCCGAGCCGTAATGCTGGCCGTCGGTCTGGCGCATCCGGTACAGCATCAGCTTTTCGCCGGTCTTGAAATGCAGCGACAGCCAGTCCCAGCCGCTCTGGTCGGAGGCCAGCGGCTGGCTGCTCCATTCGCGGTCGAGCCAGGCCTGTCCGGTGACATCGACAGTTTTGTCGTCGATGGTGATGCTGCCTTTCGCCGAGAAGTGCGGCTGGCTGTAGTAATAGGAGGCCTGTTCGCGCAGCGATTTGCGACTGTAGCCGGCCTCGCCCTGCAGCACCAGCGGCCGGTCGGCATCGAGGCGCAGCGCATAGTTGAAATCGGCGCCTGAGGCCTTGAGTTCGAGCGGCGCCATGTTTGCCGGATTGACGGCGCCAAGCCCGCGCATTTCCCAGGAATCGATCCAGGCGAGAAATGGATCGGCGTCAGCGCCAGCCTGACCGACGCCGCCGCGGGCAAAGGTCTCGCTGGTGCGATGGGTGTCGGCGCGCGTCACCGCGGCATGGCCCATCCAGAGCTGCTGATTGGTCCAGCCTTCCTGTTGCATGCCCGGCTTTGTTGCCTGCCGGAACAGGGTCCACTGCGCGCCATAAGGGACACCGTTGGCATCGGCGAGATTCGCCGTGACGTACCACCACTCGATCCGAAATTCCGGATGCGGGCCATGATCGGCGGGAAATGAAAATGCCCGGCCGGGGATGACGGCGGCATAACCACTGGCGCTTTCGCCTAAGCCGGCAAAGCCCTGCGCCAACACCTTGCTGCCGAGCGAGGCGATCAACAAGCCGCCGGCAAAACTGCGGCGGGATATCAGGCCGCTAGCGCTCATTGGCAAAGATCCTGATCAGGCTGGCCGGCTGCATCCGCGCCAGTCGCATGACCGGAAGCGCTGCCGCACAAAAGGCCGCCGCCATCGCGACGCCGACCAGCCACAGCAATTGCGCCGGGAAGACGTGGAACGGCAGCCGCCAGCCAAAGGCCTTTACGTTCACGATCGCGAGCAGGCACCATGCCACCAGGAGGCCCAGCGGCAGTGCGAACAGCGCGGTGATCAACGCGACCGACATCGTCTTGAGAAGCTCGATCGCGGCCAGCCTGCGCCGTGTGATGCCGATCGCCCATAACGGGGCCAGTTGCGGCAGCCGCGAATTGCTCAGCGTCAGCAGGCTGGTGAGGAGCGCGATACCGGCGACGCCGAGCGTGAAGGCGTTGAGCGCCGCGGTCACCGAGAAGGTGCGGTTGAAGATGCGTTTCGATTCCGCCTTCATCGTCGCCTGATCGGCGACGTTGCGATCGTCGAGCCCGAATTTTTCCTGCAAAGCCGTGATCAGCGCTGGAATCTGGCCGGGCGCGACGCGCAGGCCCATCCGCGTCAGCGGGACCTCCGGAAAGCGCCGCGTCAGCGCGGCGTAGTTGACCGCGATCTGGCTCTTCGGATTGCCGTAGTCGGCATAGATGCCGACGATTTCCAGCGTCCAGTTGCCGCCCGATGCCGGAATGTCGATGCGATCGCCAATCGACAATTTCAGGCGCCGCGCCAATTGTTCGCTGACGAGGCAGGTGGTGCCGGGCCGAAGTCTGGTCCAGGCGTTCGGCGCCGACTCCAGCAGCGGCCAGCTGTCGCGATAGGTGGTGTGATCGGGCAGGCCCAGCACTTCGAGTGGCGCGCCTGCCAATTGCGTGTCGGCGCGGCCGCCTGGCAGGATCGCTTCGACCTCGGGCCGTTCGCGCAGCCACGTCCTGATCTCGGTCGCCTGCGCATTGCTTGATGCGTTGACATAGACATCCGCCGCCAGCCTTCCGTCGAGCCAGACCAGGAACGTGCGGTTGAAACTGCCGACCATGGTGCCGACGCCGACATTGACCGCGAGCGCGAGCAGCAGCGCCATCAGAGCCAGCGACAATCCCGAGAGCTGCTGGCGGCTGTCGGCCCAGAACCAGGTGCTGAGCGGGCCGCGCGCATGCCGCTGGCCGAACGCGAGCACGATTTCCAACAGCATCGGCAGGATCAGCGCCGCGCCGAGCAGCAGGGCCGCGAGTACGGCAAAGCCCGACACCAGGGAATCGCCGAACAACAGAAACGCGCCGGCAGCGGCGAATACGCTGAGCGCCACCGCGCTCTGGAACATCAGCCAGCGGCGCTGCGCCTGTTGCCACGCATAGGGCTGCGCGGTGGCGAGCAGCGGCAAACGAATCGCCTTGGTCAGGCTGGTCGCCGCGGCCGCGAGCGCGCCCAGAATACTGATGGCGATGCCCGCGAACCACCATTCGCCCTTCAGTGTCAACTGTCCCGGAATCTGCGCGCCGTATAGCCCGCGCAGGGATGCGGCGACGTCGGGCAGCAGTGTCGCGGCGATCAGATAGCCGCAGACGAGCCCGATCAGGCCTGCGAAGAGCGCCAGCGACACCAGTTCGATCACCATCACGCTGTTCAACATCCGCGCCGACACGCCGCAGGCGCGCAGCGTGCGCAAGGTCGGCAGGCGCTGTTCGAAGGCAAGCCCGATGGCGGAATTGACGATGAACAGGCCGACGAAGAACGACAGCAGTCCGAATGCGGTGAGGTTGAGATGGAAACTGTCGGTGAGCCGTTCGAGATCGCTTTCGGCATCCGGCGCAACCAGACGCAATTTGTCGCCGACGACATTTTCCAACGGCGCAGGTTTGCCCGTGGCCTTGCCGATCAGCAGGCGGGACAATTGATCCGGCGTTTTCAAAAGAGTTTGCGCGATGCCGATGTCGACCACCAGTACGCCGGGGACCAGCTGCGCCTGCACGCGCAGCGGCGGTAATGCCAAGCCGCCATTGGTGACAGCTGTAGCGCCCTCGGTGAGCTTGAGATCGGAAAGCGTTTCCGGCGCCACCAGCATTTGGCCGGGCGGCGTCATGAAGGCTTGCAGATTGGCGGTTTCGACCCCGGGCGCGCTGCCGACCTCGCGCGGCAACGTCACAGGCTCGATGCCGAGCAGGCGGAACGAGCGTCCACCGATCTGGATGCGGCCTTCGAGTGCCGGCGATACCGGCCAGCCGGCGCGGCGCAGGTCGACGAAGAGCTGTTGCGGGAAGGTTGGCGCATCGCGGCCGACCAACATCGCCGTTCGCGTGCCGCCGAATGTGGCGGCGGCGCGGTCATAGGACGTGCGCGCCTGCTGGTTGAGCGCCTGCACGCCGCTCCATAGCGCGGTCGCCGAAATCAGGCCGATCAGCAAGGTCGCGAGCTGCATCGGATGGCGCCGCCAATGGCTCAGCAATACGGCGAGCGTCCAGAGCGCGCGCCTCACGCGATCACCCCGGCGTGCAGATTGACCTGGCGGTCCAGCGTGGCGGCGAGCCGCGCGCTGTGCGTCACCATCAGGAAGCCGCAGCCGCTGCGCGCCACGAGGTCGCGGGCCAGCGCCAGCACTTCGTCGGCGGTGGCTTCATCGAGATTGCCGGTCGGCTCGTCCGCGAGCAACAGCAGCGGCTTTGTCGCCAGCGCGCGGCCGATCGCGACCCGCTGCTGCTGACCGCCGGACAATTGCTCGGGATAGCGCTTGAGGAGATTCGTCAGGCCCAGCCGCTCCACCAACTCGTGATGCCAGGCATCATCGTGGCGTCCGGCGATGCGCGACTGGAACACCAGATTGTCCTCGACGGTGAGGCTCGGGATCAGGTTGAATTGCTGGAACACCAGCCCGAGGCGATCACGGCGCAGTTCGGCGCGGCCGGCATCCGTGAGCTCGGAGACCAACGCGTTGTCGAGCCTGATCGCGCCGCCATCGGCGGCATCGAGGCCGGCGATCAGGTGCAACAGCGTGCTCTTGCCGCTGCCGGATTCACCTGTCAGCGCGACGCTCTCGCCGGCCGCGACGGACAGGTTGACGCCGCGCAGCACCGCGACCTCCTCGCCGGCGGCGCGGTAGCTCTTGGTCAGGCCGTTCACGGTGAGCACGATTGATTCGCCGTTGCTCATGCGCTGATCACGCGAGCTTCCGGCGCGTGGGGAAAGCCGGCGTGGCCAAAATGTCGATGCGGCGATGGATCGAATTGACCATGAATTCCCCTGGCGTGATGCCCTGCAACATATCAGGACCGCGATATCAGATCACGGCCTCAATATCAGGGGCGACGGGATCGTGATTCGGTTGTAACGGTGCGCATCAGGCGGCGCAAAGTTGCAGGGCACGTTTCCGGTCAAAATGCGTAGTTGCCTTGCCGGCGAGGCCATGGCTAGCATCGCATGCCGAAGTCACTGAATCGGCAGCGATAAACTTGGGGTAGCAGCCATGACCGAACATGTGACGCCCAAGGGCGCCTGGAAAATCACATTTCTGCTGTTTCTGTTCATGCTGGTCAATTTTGCCGACAAGATCGTGGTCGGCCTCGCCGGCGTGCCGATCATGACCGAGTTGAAGCTCGACGCGGAGCAGTTCGGCACACTCGGCTCCTCGTTCTTCCTGCTGTTTTCGATCTCGGCGATCGTCGTCGGCTTCATCGTCAATAGCGTCCAGACCCGCTGGGTTCTGCTGGCGATGGCGGTGATCTGGTCGGTGGCGCAATTCCCGATGGTCGGTACCGTCAGCTTCACCACGCTCTTGATCTGCCGCATCATTCTCGGCGCCGGCGAGGGCCCGGCGTTCGCGGTAGCGGTGCATGCGATCTACAAATGGTTTCCGGACGAGAAGCGCACCCTGCCGACCGCGATCCTGTCGCAGGGTTCCGCCTTCGGCGTGATCCTCGCGGTGCCCGCGCTGAACTGGATCATCGTCAATCACAGCTGGCATTATGCGTTCGGCGCGCTCGGCGTGGTCGGCCTGATGTGGGTGGTGGCGTGGCTGATCATGGGCAAGGAAGGCCCGCTGGTGCAGACGGTAACGATGGCCGCCAACGATCCGCGCGTTCCCTATTTTCAGCTCCTGACCTCGCGCACCTTCATCGGCTGCTGTGCCGCGACCTTCGGGGCGTATTGGGCGCTGTCGCTCGGCCTCACCTGGTTCACGCCCTTCATCGTGCAGGGGCTCGGCTTCTCGCAAAAGGATGCGGGTTGGGTTTCGGTGCTGCCCTGGGTGTTCGGCGCGGTGATCGTGCTGCTCACAGGCTGGATTTCGCAGGTGATGCTGACGCGGGGCTTTACCACCCGCGGCGCGCGCGGCGTGCTGGGATCGGTGCCGCTGATCATCGGCGGCCTGATTCTCGCGATGATGCCCTATTCCGCGCCGGGCGGAATGATGGTTGCGCTGCTCGTGGTCGGTACCGGGTTGAGCGGCTCGATCTATGTGGTCTGTCCGCCGATGCTCGGCGAGTTCACGCCGGTGCAGCAGCGCGGCGCCGTGATCGCGATCTACGGCGCGATCTACACGCTGGCGGGCATTATCGCTCCCCTGGTGATGGGAAGCGTCATCAAGCACGCGGCAACGCCGCTCGACGGCTATCTGACCGGCTTCACCATCAACGCGGTCGTTATGGTGTCGTCGGGACTGCTCGGCCTGCTGCTGCTGTGGCCTAACAGCGAGCGGGCGCGGCTGCTGGCTCAGGCCGCACAACCGAAGTTCGCGTGAGCCAATGGCCCGCTACAAGCTGCATTGCATCGGCGCCTCGGGCAATTCCTACAAGCTGGCGCTGTACATGAACTGCGCCGGCCTCGACTGGGAGCCGGTCGGGGTCGATTTCGCGGGCGGTGCGACCAGCGATCCGAACTGGCGCGCCGGCACCAATGCGATGGGCGAGGTGCCCGTGCTCGAAGTCGACGGGCAGTTGATGTCGCAATCGGGTGCGATCCTGGTCTGGCTTGCGGAAACCACCGGCCATTTCGCGCCCGCCGCCGACGAGCGATACGAAGCCTTGCGCTGGATCATGTTCGACAATCACAAGTTCACCAACAACCATGCAATGCACCGGTTTCAGCGATCTTTCATGCCGGAGCCGGTGCATCCGGCGATCCTTTCGTTCCTGCGCGCGCGGACCGAGTCGAGTTTTGCAATCGCCGACAAACACCTCAGGGATCGCGCCTTCATGCTGGGCGACCGGCCGACCATCGTGGATTTCTCGCTGGCCGGGTATGTTTTTTATCCGCCGGAAGAGACCGGCTTCGACATCGCAGCGGATTATCCCGCACTTGATGCCTGGCGGAAGCGCCTTGCCGCGCTGCCGGGATGGAAGCCGCCCTACGAGCTGATGCCGGTGGGATCGGATCTGCGGTTGACGATGAACCGGCCGGCATAGCGGGCGTTGGGAGACGGCCATGGGGATCAGAGCTTTTACCGGTGCACCCTTGGCGGCGCTTGCGCTCGCGCTGTTGTGCGCGCTGCCGATGGCCATCGGTTTCACGGGCAACGCGATGGCGCAGGGTGCGCTCACGAAGACGCAATCGGACGCGCTCAATGCGTACAATGATTCGGTGAAGAACTTCGAGGCGATCCTGGGACAGCGGCGCGCGCAGATCAATGCGAAGCAGCCGCTGCCGAACCTGCCGGGACAGGCGCTCTATCTGGCGCGCAACAAAATGCTGAGCGCCTACAAGGATCTCACCGACGTGCTGCCGTCCAAAATCGGTGGGCCCAACAAATACGAAATCCCGCCGGCCTATTTCAACGTGGCTACCGAGCCGCTGCTCGACGAGTACCGGAAGCTTTTCGATGTGATGCAGGCGCCGCCCGCCAACGCGCAAAAATCAGATACCCCGTTCAAGGACGTCGTCGATCTGGGAACGGCGATTGCGCGCGCCAAAGGCCTCGATGCTGTCAATGCCGAGGCGGCAGGCCGGATCAGCCTTGGGCTGTTCTTTGCCGAGACCAATGGCGATCAAACCATCGGCAATGCGCGCTCGAACAAATACAAGGGCAGCCTGCAAACCGGCACATCGGAAGATCTGAACGGCCGCAGGAAGTGGGCGGCGATAAAACCGTCGATCGCAGCTTTCGATCCTGCGCTGATCCAGCGCGACGACAAAGAGGAGGCGCGGGCCGGCAATATGGATCACCGGTTCAACCACTGGACCTCGGTGCGGGATGCCCTGATGAACGCGCATGCGGAAGTTTTTCCGCAGGTGCCGGCAATCGTGAAAACGCTGCCGGATCCGATCGATCAGATGAAGCTGTTCGAGCTGATCCAGATTATTCCCGCGCCGACCAAATCCGCGCTTAAGTCGGGCAATTTACTCAACTACCGGATTTCCGATCCTGTCATCATGGGATTCTTGCGGAACAACAGCGTTTTCACCTTTGGACAGGCCGACAGGGCGCGGACGTCTGCAACCATGCGCGAAATCCTCGATGCGATGTGGCTGTTCAATGCCAAATTCGAACAGGCGCTTGCCAGGTTCAAGGAGATCAAGGCGGGGCAAAAGGTTTGAAGCCGGCCGGTGGAACCTTGCAACCGGTAACTCATGGTTCATACTCCCGGCCGATGCTGTCCGATGCGGTCATGAAGCGCGCATAGAGGTCACTCTGGGGGAGAGTGGGGATTGCTGTCGGTAAGGAAAACATTCGCAGGCTTTGGCGGTTTGCCCCGCTGCCGCACCACCGTCGCCGCGATGGTTGCGTTGCTGCTTCTGCCGGTCGAGGCCAGCCATGCCGGCTGGCTGTCTGATGTCTTCAAGGGCACGTCAAAGCAAGTTCAATCGCCAAAGCGTCAGGCGCCAAAGCAGAGTTCATCGCAAAGGCGCGCCGCCGCGCCAAAGCCGGCCGCTTCGTCAAAGCCTGCCAGGGTAGCGAAGCCTGCCGCCGCGCCCAAGCACCGCACGGCGAAGGCTGTTGCCCCAAAGGCGGCGGCCAAGCCGCCGGTTTCGAAGACGGTCGCAACCACCTGCGAACCGTCAAAGTTCCGGATCGTTCTGGATGTGGGGCATACCGCCCAGTCGGAAGGCGCGATCAGCGCCCGCAACGTTTCCGAGTTCGTCTACAATCTGCGGCTGACGCAGCGGATCGAGGAGAAACTGAAGGCCGAAGGCTTTACCGAGACGAAGTTGCTGCTGACCGAAGGCAAGGCGAGGGCCAGCCTGGTCAAGCGCGTCGCCGCAGCGAACGATCTGCCCGCGAATCTGTTCCTGTCGATCCACCATGACTCCGTGCCCAAAAAATTTCTCGAGGATTGGGAATTCGGCGGCAGGAAAAGCCGTTTCAGCGACCGCTTCAGCGGCTATTCCGTGTTCGTTTCCAGCAACAACCCGGAATACAAGGCGAGCCTCTCGATCGCCGAACTGCTGGCGAAGGAAATGAAGGCCCAGGGCCTGAAATATGCCGAGCAATATTCGCAGCCCATCATGGGCCGCTACCAGCATCCGCTGCTGAACAAGGAAACCGGTGTCTACAGCTATGACAAGCTCATCGTGCTGAAAAAGACCAGGATGGCTGCCGTGCTGCTGGAGGCGGGCTCGATCATCAACCGGGACGAAGAGCTCCAGATGGACTCAGCCGAACGCCGGGACATCATCAGCAGCGGTGTCGCCGCGGCCATCAAGGAATATTGCGATCGTCGATGGGGCATCCTCGGTCCGCTCTGATGGCGACGACCGGAGTTGGCCGGAAGCCCTGCGTCAGCGGGGAGCGCTGGGGATAATCGAAGCGCCGGGCAGCGAATTGATTTCGCTGTCGATGGGGATGCTCCCGGACCGCTGGGTGTAGCCGAATCCGAGTGACAGGCTAAGATTCGGCGCCGGCTGAAATTCGATGCCGGCATTCGCGCGATAGCCCGGCAATGTGCCGGACTTCTTGTCGAACGCCGCAAACGGACCGCCGATGCCGCTATCGTATTTCAAGGTTTCGAACCCGGCATAGAGCGAAACGGGTAACCCGCCCGGGCTTCCGAAATTGTAGCCGGCCTGCATACCCTCGTAACGGAGCGAGCCGAAATTGCCGAACGCTCCAGCCTGGTTGATGCCGTTCCAGTTCATTCCCGCAGGAATGCTGGTGCCGCTGATAAACATGCCGTTCTGGAAATTGTAGCGCGTCGGGGAGTCCTGGTCGGAGGGCAGGGTCCCGCCAAAGCCGAGGGGCCAACTCGGGCTCCAATATGGCACGGGGGCGGCCTGGGCATGGGCCGTCCGCCCGCCCAGACAGAGCGCCGCCAGGACGAGCGCGAGACCTAATCTGCCTGTAAAAATCGACATTCGTACCATCGCCAAATTCCCTCAAATTATACCCTCCGGGTATGGGGAATGCCAGCACGGCGCGTATCGACAGCGTATCGATACTTGGGTTCATGCTTGGGTTCAGGATGGAACCGATGTACTTGGTACCGGTCAATTTGTTAGTATTCGAAGAACCTCTCCAGCCAAGGATATCCGCGTGCAAAAGTTCGAGCCGCTTCGTCAGGTCAACCCCGTTTCAGGCTATGGCAAAAACGACGTTCTGGTCATTTTCGGCGAGGTCTTTGCCCGAGGTTACGTCAACGGCCTGATCGATGAAGCCAAGAAGGCCGGGATGACAGTCATCTATGGCACGGTCGGACGCCGCGATGAAAATGAGCAGCTGCGGCCTTTGACAGCGGAAGAGTTGGCCGAGAAAGACCAGCCGCTGGTCAACGTTCCCTTGGAATGCGGATTCGATCTGGCAAAATCGAGCAAGGGTCTCAGCCCATGCGACCAGCTCAAGGGTTTAAAACTCAGCGAGTGGGACAAGGCCACGGTTGATCTTGCGCAGGTGGAAGAGTCGCGCAAAGCCGGCCGCGAAAATTTTCGCGTGCGCGTGCAGCAATATCTGGTCGAGTTGCAAAAGCAAATTCCCGATGGCGCCAAGGTCCTGATCGCTCACACCATGGCCGGCGGAGTTCCGCGCGCGAAGATCATGATGCCCGTGATGAACCGGGTCTTCAAAGGGACCGCGACCTCTTCCAAGGAATTTTGGGAAGGCGACCTCGGCCGGCTCTGCGAAATGAGCTTTATGGATGTGAGCGCGAATAGCCTTTCGGATCTGATCGAACTGAGTTCCGGGCTGCGCGACAGCGTCGCCAAGAACGGCGGTCAGGTTTCTTACGTGGCCTACGGCTATCATGGCACCGAGATCCTTATTGCCGGCGAGTATCACTGGCAGAGCTACTCACCCTACCTGCAGGGTTTCGCGAAAATCGAACTCGAGAATATCGCGCGGCGCGCGACCGCGGATGGCGTGAAAGCGAGTGTCTTCAATGCGCCGGAGATACTGACCAATTCAAGCTCGATATTTCTGGGTGTTGAAGTGGCGCTCTATCCGCTTCTCGCCGCCTTCAAAAAAGAGGCGCCCGATCATCCGGTTACCAAAAAACTTCTGGCCGAGTGTTCTGACCTGCTGAAGCCCGAGCACAGCCTTGAGGCACTGATCGAGCTCACCGACAATTATTTCCGGTCAGACATTATTCAGCGCTGGACCAAGTTCGAACAATGGCCGCAGCACAATGGTCCCGAGCAGATGGAATTGATGCACGCCACGTCGAAAGCAATTATCGACATGCACAAGGACGGCCGCAAGCTTCTCACGGCGGCGCTGAGCGAAATCGTGTTCAAGGCCTGCGGATACGCCATGCTGCATGAGGCATTGAATCCCCGCCAATCCGTATGGTGGGTCGGTCATCAGTTCGTGACTGAGGCTGCGACCAAGGCCTGACGCGCCGAGGCGCCAAACTTCGGTTGTGACACCCCTGCGCCCCCGCGCAGCGGTTTGCCCGGGCGTGCGCCTGTGCCTTGCGATCACCCCGATTTGAGCGATCCTGATGCCGTCACAGATTGCGGCGCTGCGTTCCGCCCTACACATGGGAAGCGGGGTAGCTGATCAAACGGGGTAGCTGATTAAAGGATATTTGCGATGCGTTTTGTGTTGGCCCTAGGTGTTTTGATCGCCTTTAGTGCTTCTGCCAGCGCCGCAAAGAAGGTGCATCACGCCAAGCCGCGACATGTCATTGTCCGTCCCGTCCAGCCTGTGGACCCGCGCTTCCCGCCCGTGCTGCAGGACCAGACCCCGAGCTACAATGATCCGTCCAAGTTTGGCGGCGCCTGATCTGCGACGAGTTGGAACGAGCGTTGCGACGTTGGGTGTCGAAGCGCGGTAACGCGATCGACCTCGATTGCGGCTAAGCCGAACCTGCGTCAGCCCGCCGCCGCGCCGAACTTCGGCTGGATACCCTGCGCGCCGCGCACCAGTTTGCCGGGGCGTGCGCCGGTGGCCTTGCCGCTACGCTGCGTCACCACGCCGGAGACGATGGTGGCGTCATAGCCGTCGACCTGCTGCATCAGCCGGCGGCCGCCGACCGGCAAATCGTAATGTACCTTCGGTGGATGCAGATGCAATTTGTCGTAGTCGATCACGTTGACGTCGGCCTTGAAGCCCGGCGCGATCACGCCGCGATCGTAGAGACCGACCGAGAGCGCGGTCTTGCGCGACTGCGCCGCGACCACGAACGGGATCGAGAGTTTTTCGCCGCGGCTGCGGTCGCGGGTCCAGTGCGTCAGAAGGTAGGTCGGGAAGCTTGCATCGCAGATGATGCCGCAATGCGCGCCGCCGTCGGAAAGGCCCGGCACCGCGTTCGGGTCGCGCAGCATCTCGCGCGTCGCATCGAGATTGCCGTCGGCATAATTGAGGAACGGCACGTAGAGCATGCCGCGGCCGTCGTCGGTGAGCATCGCGTCGTAGGCCAGCTCTTCCGCCTGCTTGCCCAAGCGGCGGGCCTGCGCGCCCAACGTATTTTCCGGCGGCTGTTCGTAATCAGGGGGATTGCCGAGCAGATACATCTTGTCGTAGTTCGGACGGAAGAACAGCGGGTCATCGGTCGCGGTCGCGTGTTCGCTCAGGATCGCGGCGCGCACTTCCGCCTGGTGCAAACGTGCCAGCCGCTCCTTCAACGGCAGTTTCGCGATCGCCTGATAGCTCGGATGGGTCTGGAACGGGTTGCGCGACAATTCGAGGCCCAGCATCAGCCCGACCGGGCGGGCGGCGATCTGCGCGGTGATCGACAGGCCGCGCGCGGAAGCCTCCGCGATGGTGTCGAGCGTCTGGCGCCAGCGCTGCGGCGCCTTGTCGTTTTGCGTGATCGAGAACGACACCGGGATTTTGGTGTTCTCGGCCACCCGCAGCATCATCGGCAGATCTTCGTTGAGGGTGGAGAGATCGAGCACGAATTGCAGCACGCTGCGGCCCTGGCCGTGCATCGCGGCGGCAATCGCGGTCAGCTCGTCCTCGCCGGCCTTCAAGGTCGGCGTGTAGTCGCCGGTCGATGTGCGGTGGTTGAGGGTGCGCGAGGTCGAGAAACCGAGTGCGCCCGCGCGCACGGCGTCGGCGGCGAGCGCCGCCATCGCCTTGTTGTCGTCAGGCGTGGAGGGATCGCGGCGCGCGCCGCGGTCGCCCATCACATAGACGCGCAAGGCCGCGTGCGGCAGCTGCGCGCCGACATCCATGTCGAAATTCCTTTTCGACAGCCACTCCATGTAATCCGGAAAGCTTTCCCAGGCCCAGGGAATGCCGGCGCTCAACACCGGCTCCGGAATATCCTCGACGCCTTCCATCAGCTGGATCAGGCGGACATGGTCGCTCGGCCGGCACGGCGCGAAGCCGACGCCGCAATTGCCCATGATCGCTGTGGTGACGCCGTTCTGCGACGACGGCGTAATCTCCTGGCTCCAGGTGACCTGGCCGTCATAATGGGTGTGGACGTCGACGAAGCCGGGTGTGACCAGTTTGCCCCGGGCGTCGATCTCTTCCTTGCCTTTCCCCGAAACCTTGCCGACCTCGGTGATGCGGCCGCCCGAGATGGCGATATCGGCTTCATAGAGGTCGCCGCCCTTGCCATCGGCAATATTGCCGCCACGGATCACGAGATCATGGGAACTGGTCATGGCGATTCATCCCGGGTTTGAAATTTTGTTGACTGCATCATCTGATATCCCCTGATGCAGTCAACCGCCGGGATTGAGGTTCAGGAATGCATCACGCTTGTGACCGGGCCCTCCGACCGCGTTTTCGGTTTGCGGTCGGTGATCAATGCGAGCAGTACCGTCAGGACCATGAAGGCGACGGAGGCGCCGAACACCCAATGCGGCAGGTGCTGGTCCATGATCCAGCCGAACAATAGCGGGCTCAGAATGCCGCTGAAGTTGAAGCCGGTGGAGACGATCCCGAAAGCGCGGCCGGCCGCACCTGGAGGGGCGGCGTTGCGCACCAGCATGTCGCGGGAGGGCGCGATCACGCCGCCGAGGAACCCGGCAATTCCCATCGCCGCGGTCAGCACCACCGACGGCAAGGTGGTCGTCGCGATCACCAGCATGATGATGGCGTTGATTCCAAAGCAGGCGGCGGCGACCTGTCCGTGGCGCGTGGTGCGGTCGGCGAGATAACCGCCGGCCAGCACGCCCGCCGCACTGGCGCCGAGAAACGCCGTCAGCGCGATATTGGCGGCCGAGAATGTCACGCCATAGCCGCTCATCAGCGCGACCACGCCGAAATTGCTGATGCCGGCGTTGGAGAGACCAAGCAGCATGAAGAAGAACGTCAGCATGATGATCGCCGATGTAATGACGCTTTGCTGGGGTGCGGCCGCGCCATCGGTCTTGCGGTCGGCCGAACTCGCATCGGGAATGCCGACGGCGATCAGCAGCAGCGCTACGACAGGTCCGACCGCGCCGGCCACGATCAGCGCGCCGAGACCTCCGACCCAAGCGACGAGTGCCGCCATGATCGCGGGCGCCACCGCGCCGCCGAGGAAGCCCGCAAAAGTGTGGATCGAAAACGCGCGGCCCATCCGCGCTTCATCCATATGGGTGGAGAGGATCGCGTAATCGCAGGGGTGATAGACGCTGTTGGCGAGACCAAGCAGAGCGGCGCAGACGATCAGTGACGTGTAGCTCAGATGCATGCCGAGCATGATCAGCGCCAGGCCGCCGACACAAAGGCCGATCAACAGCACCTTGCGCGCGCCGATATGGTCGGCGAGATAGCCGATCGGCGCCTGGGTCAGGCCGGACACCAATCCGAATACGGTCAGGGCGAAGCCGAGCTCGATATAGCCGACGCCGAGCTGTGCCTTCAGATAAGGAAACAGCATCGGCAACACGAAGATATGGAAATGGCTGACCCAATGGGCCACCGAAATTCCCGCCAGCGTGCGCAGAGAACTGTCCGCTTTCACGTGTTGCGGTGCGGTCAGAACATCGACCATATCAGCGTCAAACCCCGTCTCGATCTACGGCCCGGCAAAGGCTGGCTTTTTGAAAATGCCCGCCGAAAATAGTGGTTAGCCGTTATTTGTCCATGAGTACCGCTGCATGGCTGCCCCGGCGCAGGGCGCGGAAGGGGCCAAATGCGTCAATAAGTTCAGGGACAAAGTCGGCTGGCGCGGCAATGATCCGGCATGATCGATCCGGGGAAGCCGCTCCGGGTGCTGGTGTCAGAAGGTTCCAGTACCTCAGCCCGCGAGGCCATCACGATACTGGGCCTGTCGGGCCATCATGTCGAGGTTTGCGATCCCTCCGCCCATTGCCTGGCGCGGTTCTCACGCTTCGTCCGCAAATTTCACCGCTGCCCGGGCCTGCGCGCAGACCCCGCCGGATTTCTGGCGTTTGTCGAGCAATTGCTGGCGCGCGAACGTTTCGATGTGCTGCTGCCGACGCATGAGCAGGGTTTTCTGTTTGCGCGGATGCGCGCGCGACTGGAGGGCCGTGCCGGTGTTGCGCTGCCTTCATTCGAGAGCTATCGCGCCGCGCACAGCAAGGCCGGATTCAGCCGGCTGCTCGATCAGTGGAAGCTGCCGCAGCCGCCGACGCGGATCGTGAAATCTGCACGCGCGCTGCGCGACGCCATCGGTTTTCCAGCCGTGGTCAAGACCTCGATCGGCACCGCAAGCCGCGGCGTCTGGTTCGTGCGCAATACGGATGATCTGGAAATAGCACTGTGTGATCTCGACGCCGGTGATGCGTTCGCGGGCGAGGTGCTGGCGCAGGACCTCATCACGGGCACCACCGAGAAGGCGCAGTCGGTGTTTTGCCGGGGACGGCTGGTCGGCTTTCATGCCTATCGGCAAGTCGCTGCCGGCGTCGGTGGCGGCGAGGCGATCAAGCAAAGCGTGGGCCGGCCGATAGTGCGCGCCTATCTCGAGACGATCGGCGGGCAACTCGGCTGGCACGGTGCGTTGTCGGTCGATTTTATCATGCCCGACGATGGTACGGCGCCGCTCCTGATCGATTGCAACCCGCGGCTGGTCGAGCCGGTCAACGCCTACCGCGCCGGCATTGATCTCGTTGGGTTGCTGCTGCGTGTCTCGCAAGGCGAGACGCCGGAGCCGTTGCCGGAGAGCCGCGAGGGCGTGCTCACGCATCTGGCGATGCAGGCGCTGCTCGGTTGCGCATCGCGCGGCGGCACGCGGGGCGATATTATCCGGGAATGCGGCCGGGTGTTTACCGCCAGCGGACCCTATGCCGGCAGCCGCGAAGAACTCACGCCGGTACGGCTGGACTGGTTCAGCGCCGTGCCGCTGGCGATGACCGCTGCATTTCTGCTGGCCTCGCCGTCGTCAGCGATCAAACTGGCGCGCGGGGGTTTTGGCGCGCATCTGCTCGATGTCGGGAGTATCCGGAAGATCGAAAGCGATGGGTTTGGTTAGATCTCGCGTCGTCCCGGCCTTGAGCTCAGATGCGCAATTGCGCATCGGGGGACCCACCGACGCTTGTTGTTTAGGAGTCTCTAGCCGCTTGCCGTATCACAACGGCCGCGGCGTATGGGTCCCGGCGTTCGCCGGGACGACATGGAATTCACAACGGCTCGTCGTCAGTGCCGTGGCGGTCGTGCTTGGGCGTGGCGATGTCGCCATCCTCGTAATCGTCGTCCTCGACAGGCGGGCCTTTCGGCTTCACGGGCTTGTCGTTGTCCTGCCTAGGAGGCTCGCTCTTTTTGCCGTTTCCGCCCATATCGCGCCTTTTTGCCGGCTCAACCGGCTTTATCCGGACGAATTGACGCATTCACCGTAATACGACCGACTTTGCGCATTATACTAGCGGCAGCAACACGAATTTTCCTTGCCCTTTTTGCCGATATTGCTTCAAACGGGGCAATCACACGGAGCCAAAATGAAGAAGCCTCGCATCGAGACCGAAGAACAGCAGCCGCGCAAGATCATTCGCGCCGACAAGGCGCCGACCAATGGATATTCGCTTGTCGTGGATGGTCACTTCAAATCGCACCACGACACGGTCGAAGCCGCCGAAGAGGCGGGCACGGCGCTCAAGAACAAATTCCAGATGCTGCAAGTGCAGGTCTATGACGCCGAGACCAAGACGCGCTCGATGATCCATTGGCCACCGGCGTAACGCTGCAAGACCGAATTTTTAGACTGAACTTCAAGACTGGACTTCAAAGCTGAGCTCAAGGAGCTCAGCTCAAGGTCTTCGATGTTAAGTCCGTCGTCCGCCGCTTTGCTGGCTCGCCAGCCAATCGCCCAACGCGGGGGTCGGGCGCTTCTCGCCCGGCTTCTTCGATTTGGTCGCTGCCTTCTTTGCCTTGACGGGAGCCGGAGGTGCGGCGGCCTCGCGGGCAAGCCGCAACGCCTTCAGCTTCGCCATATTGTCGAGCATGGCCCTCGAGGCCGCATCGCGGTCGGCCTTGCCGGACCGCGCGTCCTGGGCTGCGCGGGTGGTTTTATCCAGACGCGCCTGGGCGCGGTCGCGATCATCTTTCGTCATTTTACGTTAGCCTTCTTCGCCACTTTGGCTTTCGCTTTAGGCTTGGCCTTCGGTTCGGGCGGATTGGCAAGGTCTTCAGCTTCCTTGGCCAGCCGCAGCGCGCGCAGCTTTTCAGTCCGCTTGCGAATCGCGATGTCGGAGGCCGCGATCTCGGCCATCGCCTTGATGCCCTCGACCTCCTGGGTACGCTTGCGGTGCAGCCGAATCTCTTTCATTTCGGCCGGACTCTTCGGTTCGTCGTTCATCATATACCTCTGAAACCGCGACGCATGCCGTCGGGCGGTGTTTCGGCGGTAATACCATGGATTGCGCCGCTGAGGGGGCGAATTTGGGTCGAAAACGCCCCGTTATCGCGTTGATTCAGCCCTCATGGTGAAGGGCGGTGGGGTCATCGCCGTCTTCAGGACCGCTCTGGTCGAAAGTGGCCAGCCAGGCTGCCAATGTCGTTGACGCCTGACCTTCGGCTTTGACCTGGCGCAGCGCGATGCGGATGCCGGCGCGGCCGTGACGGTCGCCGGCGATCGCCACCGGCGGTTCCCCCGCCAGCACCGCATCGACGACGCGCTGCTTGATCGCGAGCGCTTCGGGATCGCCGCACGCCGCCAGGATCCGTTGAAAACGCTGGTGACGTGTCCGGTCGAACGGCCGGGCTTCGCCCATTCCGTCACGCAACGGATGCGGCGGATAGATGTGCGCGCAGGGAATCCAGCCGTCGGGAACCGGCTCGGTCGCGGCATGGGTCCGGCCGCTTTTCAGGAGTCTTGGCAGCACGTGCGTGTGCGGCCCTTCCGGGCTCTTGCCCGAGGGCGGCGGGATCGGCTGATAGACCTCGATGCGGCCGAGCCGGCTGATGAAGACGCGATGCGGGTTCGCGCCAAGGATCATCCCCATCGCGGGATTGTCGTGTTCGAAGATGGCGCGGCCGCAGAGTTCGCGCAGCCGCGTGGCGAGACTGGGGTTACTGACGCGCACGCAGAAATCCGCCTGCAGCGCACCGAGACCGAGATCGAACAGGAAGGACTCTCGGTCCTCCGGCCGCAGCGCCTCGTGATCGGCGCCGATTTCCGTCAGCGCGTTGCGGCCGTTCATCGCACAATCGCCTGACGGCAGGCACAGCGCGATCCGATGGCTCCAGCCTGATTTGGTGATGCTCTCGGAGGCGAACGGCCGGCTGTTGCCGCCCGGTTTCAGCGCAATGCCGCCGCGCGGCGTCACGGCTGCAACGGCCTCGATCGATTGCGTCAGCCGCACCGACTCGTCGCGGTCGCGTGCGAATTCGGCGATGGCGCCGAACGTGCCGAGGCTCCATTGCGTGTCGGGATCGGCGATTTCCCGCTGCAACAACAGATCGATCGCCGCGACGGCGGAAACATCAGGCATCAACCAGCATTCCCTTAACCCTCGGGGCCAAAGAGAATACTGGCTTGTCAGGTCAGGACAAGCCGGTCCGGAGCGGGCCCCGGACCGGCGTCCGGGCTCAGAACGTCGCGCCGGCCTTCACCATGTAGGTCCGGCCCGGCAGCGGATAGGCGCTGAAGCGGCCGTCGGTGAACGAGCTTGCGATCGCATAGTCGTAGTACAGCGCGTTGAGCACGTTGTTGACGCTCACCGACCAGAAGAAGTGCTGATATGCCCCGCTCAGCTTGAAGTCGATGGTGGCATCGGCCGGGATGCGGCGCTGGGTATTTTTCTGGTCGTTGTCCATGTAGCGCTCGCTCCAGCCGCGCACCGTGGCGTCCGCAACCAGATAATTTTGCCAGATGTTCCAAGTCACGCCGCCACTGGCGGTGTAGCGGGACACCAGCGGAACGTCATTGCCGGCGAACTGCCCTTCACGGAACACCGCCCGGGTGTAGGCCACACCGCCGCGCAGCAGCACGCTGTCGCTGATGCGAAGCGAGGCGCTGGTCTCGGAGCCGTAACGGCGGGTCGGATCGAGGTTGACGTTGTAGAACAGCGCGGGGACGAAATGGATCTCGTTCTCGAGGTCCATGTTGTAGATGCTCGATTGCATCTGGAATCCGCCCGACTTGATGCGGAAGCCGCCTTCGACGTCGTGCGAGGTCTGGGTTTTCAGCTGGAAGGTGCCGGGAATTGGGGTGAAGAAGACAGGATCGAAGGAGGGTCCGGAGGACAATCTCTCGTCGACATTCGGCGTGCGGAACGCGCGGGCGGCCCGGCCGAATACCGAGACGATATTGTTGAAGCGATGTTCGAGGCCGACATGCAGCGCGTGCTGGACTTCGCTGCTATCCAGCGGAAGGTTCTGAGCGCCGCAGGTAAAAAACAGGGCGCAATTCGGCGGATCGTTAAGGCGGTCCCGCGCACTCAGGCTGGTGTTCTGGATTCGCGCGCCGTACGAGAAATCCGTTGTCGGCAACAGCCCAAGGGTTTGCTGCCAATAGCCGGCAATCGTTCTTTGCGACAGATCGTAAGTATGGATCGGCGGTGTGCCCTTAAATTCCGGCCGCTCCTGATGGAACGTCGCATCGTAATAATCGATGCCGGTCAGGATCGAAGAGGGTAGTCCGAACATTACATTCTTGACGCTCAATCGAGGCGTCAGGGACCATGTCTGAAGATGGCTGTCGACGTAACTGTTGGCGAAGGGATTGAAGAACGCGGCCTGCTGTTTCTTGTCCCGCACACCGCCATCGATGATGAGATCGACGCCGTTCCACAGGGTCTTGGTGAAGCCGGCGGTGGCGCTGGCGCCCTGCTGGTTGCCGTAGTCGAACGGCGTGCTGGTGCCGGTGCGGGCCGTGACCAGTTCGTTGACGCCGATCGAGGGATCGACGATGCGGCCGCCGGGGAAGCCGAGCTTCTGATCGTCGCCGGTCACGGTCAGGAACGCGCTGAGGCCGGGCGTGGTGTAGTTGAGGTTGCCGACCCCGTTGCGCTGGTCGAGCGCGTTGTTGACGCGGTAGCCGTCTGACTTGATGGCGTTGCCGTAGAACGACGTCGACCACGGACCGAAATTGGTCGCGGCCGAGACCGAGGCCATGCGCTGGTTGAAGGAGCCGACGCCGGCTTCGCCGCGGATCGCGACCGGCGGGCCGCCGACGCCGTTTTTCAGCACGATGTTGACGACGCCGCCGACGGCATTGTCGCCGTACAGCACCGCGCCGCTGTTGCCGCGGGTGATTTCAATACGCTCGATCGAATCGCGCGGGATGGTCGAAAAATCGACACCGGCCATGTCGACGTCATTGAGCCTGCGGCCGTTGATGAGCACGAGGGTGTTGGAGGTCGCAAACGCGCCGAATCCGCGCAGATCGACGCTGGTCTTCGCGCCGTTGACGCCGCCATACAGGCTGGTGAGCTGCACGCCCGGTGTTTGCGCGATGATTTCCTGCAAGGTCTGCGCGGGTGAATGCGCGATTTCTTCAGCCGTGATGACGGTCGCCGATGTGCCGACGATGCCGGCGAATTGCCGGACGGGCGTTCCGCCACCGCCCTGGCCATCGCCTTGTGACGCGACGTTCGAGCCGGTCCCCGGCGCAGGGTTCCGATTGCTTGACGGCCTCGGGTTCGGCGCGACGACGCGGCGCGTGCCCGAGCCCTGATCGGAAGCGGGTTTGGCGCGGGTCCGGTTCTGGTCGCCGGGCGGGTTGACCTCGATCGCCGGCAGTTGATCCGCTGTGGCGGTCTGCTGGGCCTGCGCGCCGGAATTGGTGAGCGCCATGATCGGCGCCAGAAAACTGGACGCCAGCAAAAAACGGCGGCACCGCTTGGCGGCAGTGGTGGTGGAAGACATGGTTCAGGCCTCGGTATGACGTCAGTGGCACGTCACAGCGAACCAAGTCCCACCATCGTGCTGTAAGCAGCTCTGGTGAAACTAATGCCTGTACTCCCCGACCGACATCTTCGCGTGTGACCACGGCTGACGGCAGGTCTCCTGGCTTGCGGGTCGTTACCTTTCGTCGCCTTCCCAGGACCGAGAATCCCAGTGGCGTAGGACGAAAGATTCACCGCTTACAGTTGCGGGGGCAGCCGCGGAATTGGGGGACTGTCCCCGCACCGCATTCCCTTTTGATCCCCAAAACGGGAACCGTCGAAAATTATGGTAGAAGTTTGTCAAAGATAGAGTCAATCCCATCAGGCCTCGCCTGCGATCCTCACTGGACGAGTGCGTCTTTTATGTCGCATGAGCAGTACCGTTCGAACGCGTTGTGCGGTACGGGCTGACCGTCCGGGGACGATCGATGAGTGTTGAGACCATCATTGCTGCAAACGAGGAGGCCGCGCGCCGCCGGATTGGCGTGACGGCCGCGCTCGCCGGCCTCGTCGGGCTGTTAGTGCTGATCTCGCTCGGCATCGGGCCGGTGCGGCTGTCGCCGCTGGCGGTGATGGAAGCTCTCCTCGGCGGCGGCAGCGATGTGTCGCAGGTGATCGTGCGGGAAATCCGCCTGCCGCGGACCATCTTGGCGCTGGCGATCGGCGCCATCCTGGGAATGTCAGGCGCGTCGCTGCAGGGCCTGCTGCGCAATCCGCTGGCCTCGCCCTCGCTGTTCGGCGCGCCGCAATCGGCCGCGTTCGGCGCGGTGCTGGTGATCGCGCTGGGGTGGGCCGATGTGCGCTCCTATGCGTTGCCGGTGGTGGCGATCATGGCCGCTTTCGGATCGGTGTTCGTGCTGCTGACGATCGCCGGCCGCAATGCCGGGCTGCTGATCCTGATCCTGGCGGGCCTTGCGATTTCGAGTCTGGCGGGCGCCGCCACCGCGCTGGTGATGAACCTCTCCAGCAATCCCTTCGTGGTGCTGGAGATCGCGTTCTGGCTGCTCGGATCGCTGGAGGATCGCAGTTTTCAGCACGTGATGCTGGCGCTGCCGTTCATCGTTGCCGGTGGTATTATCCTGTTCAGCCAGCGCCATTCCTTTCGCGCGCTCAGCCTCGGTGAGGAAACCGCGCAGAGCCTCGGCGTCGATGTCGGGCGCCTGCGGCTGATCGTGATCACCGGCGTTGCGCTTGGGGTCGGCGGCGCGGTTGCGGTCACCGGCACCATCGGCTTCATCGGCCTCGTCGCGCCGCATCTGATGCGGCCGTTGATCGGTCATGATCCGGCGCGGCTGCTGGTGCCGAGTGCGCTGGCAGGCTCGGCGCTGCTGCTCGCCGCCGACATCGCGGTGCGGATCATTCCCTCGACCAGCGACATCAAGGTCGGCGTGCTGACCTCGATCATTGGCGTGCCGTTCTTCCTCTATCTGATCGCGCGCGAACGCCGCGCGCTCGGGGGAGGTGTCGCATGAGCGAAGCAACGCTTCTCACGGCGCAGGGCGTAAACGTGACATTGGCCGGCCGCCATGTGCTCAGCGATGTATCGCTGTCGCTGACCGCGGGTCATCTGGTCGCCCTGGTCGGACCGAACGGCGCCGGCAAGACCACGCTGCTGCGCGCGCTGTCGGGGCTGCTGCCGTCCTCAGGCAGTATCCATATCGGCGGCGATGCGCTGGCCGATCTGTCGCTGCGTGAACGCGCAAAACGCTTTGCCTATCTGCCGCAGGGCCACATCGTGCACTGGCCACTGCCGGCGCGCGATATCGTGGCGCTCGGCCGCTATCCGCACGGCGCGACCGATCCGGCGCGGCTGTCGCCAAAGGATACTGAAGCCGTATTGCGCGCGATGCAGGCGGTCGATGTGGTGGAATTCAGCGAACGCCGCGTCACCGAACTGTCCGGCGGCGAGCGCAGCCGCGTCGCGCTGGCGCGCGTGCTGGCGGTCGAAGCGCCGGTGATATTGGCCGACGAGCCGACCGCCTCGCTCGATCCGCGCCATCAGATCGACGTGATGAAGAATTTGCGCGCCACCGCCGACAAGGGCGTGCTGGTCATCGTGGTGACGCACGACCTCGGCCTGGCCGCACGATTCGCCGATCATGTGCTGGTTCTGAAGGAGGGCCGGCTGGTGTCGCAGGGCGCACCGGTGGAAGCGCTGTCGGAGCAGGTGATAGCCGACGTGTTCCGGATCAGCGCCTACCGCGCCGAATACCAGCGCGAGGCCGTGATCGTGCCGTGGGCGGATCTGTGATGCGCGGCCGGCTTGGCGTGCTGCTGGCGGTTGCCGCGCTGGCGATGCCGGCCGGCTCCGCGTTATCAGCTAAGCTGCCGCGGATCGTGTCGATGAACGTCTGCAGCGATCAATTGCTGCTGTCGCTAGCCGATCCCGAGCAGATCCTCGGGCTTTCGCGTTATTCGCGCGATGCCTGGGTGGCCGGTGACGTCGCTCGCTATCCAAGACTGTCGGGCGGCGCGGAAGACGTGATGGTGCTGAAGCCCGACATCGTCGTCGCCAATCTGTACGACAAGCGTTCGACGCGGGAATTGCTCAAAGCGCATGGGCTGCGTCTCGCCGAACTCCCGGTGCCGCGAACGCTGCCTGAAGTGAAGGACCAGATTCGCGAGTTCGGCGATATCGTCGGCCACCCCGATCGCGCGGCGGCGCAGATCGCGTTGCTCGATGCGGCGTTAGCGCGGGCGCGCCAGGCTGTCGCCGCAAAACACTATCGGGTGCTGCCGCTGTCGCGGCGCGGCTGGGTCGCGGGCAGCGACAGCTTTGTCGGCTCGCTGCTGGCGGAGACCGGGCTGTTCAACACGGCCGGTGATCTCGGTTTCAATTTCGGCGGCTTCGCTTCACTCGAGGCGATCGTGAGCCAGAAACCGGATTTGCTGCTGGTGTCGCAGGCCGGCGATTTCGCCCGCGACGACGGCCAGGCCTTTCTGCTGCATCCGGCACTCGCGCGGTTCTATCCGCCGGAGAAACGCATCGTGATTCCGGAACGGCTGACCGAATGCGGCGGCGTGATGCTGGCGGAAGCGCTGGATGTACTGACTGCGGAATTGAAGCGGGTGGGGCGGTGAAGTCCCGGCAAGACTATTTCGTCGTCCCTGCGTTCGCAGGGACGACGGCAAAAGATTCTACCCCATCACCACCGGGCCGCCGGCCTTCTTCCAGGCGTCGATGCCACCCTCGATATGGGCGGTGTTGGCAAGGCCGGCGTTCTTGGCGGCGGTCACCGCCATCGCCGAGCGCTCGCCGAACGCGCAGAAGAACACCACGCGCCGTCCCGTCGCGGCCGCGACTTCGCGCAGCATGCCGCCCGGCGCTAAGCTTTCGGCGATGCCGGGGTAGGGCGCATGCAGGGCGCCCGACAGCGTGCCGTGCTTGGCGCGCTCGCTGGCCTCGCGCAGATCGACCAGCAGGATGTCGGGCTTACCGATACTGTCGATCGCGGCGCGCGCCGACAGTGCGAGGCCCTGTTTGGCGAGATCGTCCTGGTGCAGGCCGACATGCATGTTGGCCGGCAACACCACGTCCATCAGTTTTGGATTCGGCAAATTGAGATTGTTCATCAACTCGACATACTCGTCGATGCCACGCACCTGCAGGCGCGGATTGTAGCGCTTCTCCTCGCCGATGGTGGAGACCGTGTCGCCCTTGTAGTCGTGGGCGGGGAATACCATGGTCTCATCCGGCAGCTTCAGCAGCCGGTTGAAGATCGAATCATATTGCGCCCGCGCGCTGCCGTTCTGGAAATCGGTGCGGCCGGTGCCTCGGATCAAAAGCGTGTCGCCGGTGAAGACGCGATCGCCCATCAAATAGCTGTAGGAATCATCGGTGTGGCCGGGCGTGTACAGGGCATCCAGGCTCAAACCTTCGATCATCACCTTGTCGCCGTCGGAGACGCGCATCGATACCACGTCGGCTTTGCTCTGCTCGCCCATGATGGTGATGCACTGGGTGCGATCGCGCAGTTCGCCGAGGCCCGTGACGTGGTCGGCGTGCAGATGGGTGTCGACCGCCTTGACCAGCCGCAGATCGAGTTCGCGCAGCAGCTGGCAATAGCGGTCGGCCTTTTCCAGCACGGGATCGAGGATCAGCGCCTCGCCGCCGGCGCGGCTGGCCAGCAGGTAACTGTAGGTGCCCGAGACGCTGTCGAAGAGCTGACGAAAAATCATGGTCGCTGCCGCGTTCGCTATTGAAGTCTCGCGGAGGATATTATTCTATTCTGGCCGCCTTCTCAAACGGCTTTCGTCTCTGTGGGCGGCTTTTTCGAGGTAGTCTTACTTCCTTAGGCCAGTCATTGCGAGGAGCGCAAGCGACGAAGCAATCCATCTATCCCCGCGCGGAGAGGTGGATTGCTTCGCTCCGCTCGCAATGACGGTGGAAACAGTCACGGCCTGACCAACGTGTATCCATTCTCAGTCAGGAACAGAATCTGCGCGACACCAACCTGCACCGGTGTCGCCGCCGCGATGAACTCCGGTCGCTTGCCGTTTTCGCGTTCGAGCGTGTCGACGGTGTTGAGGCAGATATCGAACCGCGCGCCCTGGGCGACCAGGCTCTCGACCATTTTGCGGTTGGGATTCTCCGGGCGCAGCAGTTCGATGCCCGGGCCGAATGCCACGATTTCGATCGCGACCTTGTCGGGGTCGTAGTGCTTCATCAGGTTGCTGGCGACGCTGAGCACGAGACCCTGCTTGCGCGGGTCATTGTCCGAAAGCTGCAGCACGATCTTGTGCTCGGCAAACGGCTTGTCCTGCAGCGGCGCCTGCTGGGCGCGCACGACCGGTGCAGTCGCTGCGATCAACAGCGCCGCGGTCATGATGCGCAGGGTGGTGGTAAGGCCTGTCATACCTGTTTCGAAATGCCCGGATTGCCTTCGACGCCTTTCAGCGTCACGCCCGGGGCCGAGCGGTTGGGCGGCTTGCCCGACTTCAGATGCTTCGCCACCACATCCCAGACCGGCGCGCCGGTCTGTTCGTTGACCGAGGCCCATCCCGCCACCTTGTAGCTCTTGGCGGCTTGCAGCGGGCTGCCATTATCGAGCGTCAGTTCGGAAATCCGCTTGCCGACGCTTTCCGCCGGCGTGCAGGCATAGGCGAGGCCGCCGAGCCGGACCATGTCGCCGCCTTGCTGGTAGTAGGGATCGGTGTTGAAGAGGTTGTCGCAGACGTCTTCGAGCACGTCCTTGATCTGGCTGCCGGTCATGGTCACGACGTAGGTCTCGGGATAGGTGACCGCGGTTTGCGCCAGCACGTCTTCCATCGTCAGCGCCTGGCCTGCCAGCGCCGTGGTGCCCCAGCGGAAACCCGGCGACAGCGCGATCTCGGCATCGAGTTCGCCGCGCAGTGCGTCGCAGATCAACTGATCCATGCTGCCGCTGAAATTGCCGCGGCGGTAGAGCAGCCGATCGGCGGAAGCGATCTTGTCGACCCAGTCGCCCGCATGCGGCGCGCGGGTCTTGTCGATCAGCCCCTGCATCGCCGGATCCGGCTTCAGCAGTTCGGAGAACACCGGCAGCAGCCGGTAGCGCACGTTTGCGACCTTGCCCTTGCCGATGTCGAGATCGAGCACGGCGAGAAACTTGCCGTTCGAGCCGGCATTGGTCACCAGCGTGACGCCGCCCGGATTGGTCACCGCAATCGGCTGCGGCACGGCGTCGTGGGTGTGGCCACCCAGAATGACGTCGATGCCGGTAACGCGGTTGGCGAGCTTGAGATCGACATCCATGCCGTTATGCGACAGCAACACGACCGCATCGACCTTGTCGGTGTTGCGCAAGCCATCGACCAGTTTCTGCAGCTCTTCGTCGCGGATGCCGAATTTCCAGTCCGGCGTGAAGCGCTTGGGGTGCGCGATCGGCACGTAAGGAAAGGCCTGTCCGATCACGGCGACCCGACGGCCGCCGATCTCCTTGATCGTGCATGGCTTGAACACGCGGCCCGATGCCGGATCGAATGCCTTGGCGTCGTTGAAGGCGGCTTCCTCGGTCAGGAAAACGTTCTGCGCCAGGAACTCGCCCTTGAAGCGTTCGAGATTGCTACGCAGCGCCTTCTCGCCATAGGTGAATTCCCAATGGCCGGTCATCGCGTCGATGCCGAGCAGGTTCGAGGCGGCGACCATGTCGGCGCCTTGCATGACATTGGCTAGGCCGGTGCCCTGCCAGAGATCGCCGCCGTCGAGCAGCAGCGAGCGGCCGGCGCCGACATCGCCGCGCAGGCGGTCGACCAGCGTCTTCAGATGCGCGAAGCCGCCGAGCTTGCCGAACCGCTGCGCGCCTTTTTCGAATTCGATGCAGGTGAAGGCATAGGCGTCGGCGCTGTCGGGGCGGATGCCGAAGCGGTCGAGAAAGGCTTTGCCGACCAGATGCGGCGGATTGCCCTGCATCGCGCCGACGCCGAGATTGACGCTGGGCTCGCGAAAGAACACCGGCTTGAGCTGCGCATGGGTGTCCGTGATGTGCAGGATGCGCGCATTGCCGAAGCGTTCGAGGTCGTAGACGCTGTCGGCACTGCGCGCGAGGCGAGGCAGGCCGCCTGCGAGGGTAGCCGCGCCTGCTAGCGTCAGAAAATCCCGGCGGCGGATCGGCATACAGAGTCTCCGCGCGTCGCAAGAATGCTCAGCGTATTTCCAAATCTCTCCAGCGTTCCTTCTCGCTGGTCGCCTGGAAGATCGAAGCTTTCGCCAGCGCTTCCGCTTCTTTTGCGGATGCGGTGGCCTTGTCGAAATCGCCGCCGTCGGCGAACTTCTTGGCCGCCGCCAGCGTCGAGGCCGTCGTGGTCCATTGATTGCGCAAGGAAGCCGCCTGCTTGTTGGCAGCTTCCGCGGCGGCGTAGGCGGCCTTGTAGTCGTCCTCGCCTGCGGCCAGCGCCGATGTCGCACCTAGCAGCAGCAACGCTGCGATCGATGTGAGTGTCGTGATCCTCATGGCCGCGCTCCCGGGCCTGATATCGGCAATCCATTGCTGACATAGGACAGGTAGTATTCAACGTTGCGGTATTCATCGTCCTGCGGCGTCAGCGGCACGCCGCGGATCTGGCTGTTGCAGGTGGTGAAGCGGCGGCTCGTCGTGCCCATGCCGTTCCATTCGGAGCGATAGATCGGCATCGCGTTGACAATGCCGAGCGCCGGCGCCAGCACTTCGGTGCGGACCCTCTCGCCAGGGCTCTGCACATGGCAGGTGGCGCAGGAGAAATTGAGCTGGCCGCGCCTTGTGTAGAAATATTCCTTGCCGTTTTCATAAGCAGCCAGCGCGCGCGGGTCGTTCGGAACCTTGATGTTGAACGGCTTGCCGCGCGAGGTGAAGGCCATGTAGGCGGTCAGCGCCGCCATCTCGTCGCGCACATAGGAGAACGGCGGCTCGCCATTGGCTTCGCGGCAGCGATTCAGCGCCAGCTCCAGCGTGATGACCTTGCCTTCTTTTTCGTCGAAGGTGGGATAGTCCTGGCGGATGCCGATGCCGTTATTCGGGAAGCAGTCGCCATAGGTCTTGCCGTTCTTGAACGGCTTGGAAAACATCTCCTTGCCCAGTTCGAGCGAGAACTCGTAGGGAGGGAACTGTTCCTTATCCTGCCATTGCTTGTACAGGTCCGCGTCCATCGAATAGGGACCGTTGACGAAATCCTCCGGCTTCAGCTTGGGGAATTTGTCGTAGAAGAATTTCTTGAACGCTTTCTCGTCGGCGACCGGGTCGACCTTGTCGGCGGAGACCGCAGGCGGCGCGGCGAACGCCAGCAGAGCCAGCGCGAACGCCGCCGCCGCGAACTGTATCGTGGATCGCAGCTTCATTGAATCTTCGCCGTTGTCGTGTCGGTGGCGCCCTTGTTGTCGACCCAGCTCACTTTCAGGTCGTCGCCCTTCTTGCCGCCCTTGAAGGCGAACTTGACATAGGGGTCCTTGGAGACGCCGCCGCCCCAATCGGCTGTGAATACCGGCTTTCCGTTATATTCGAAGGTCAATTGCTGGATGAAGTGCGGCGGAATGAGTTCGCCCTTGGAATCCTTGATGAAGCCGGAATCCATCGGATGCTGGATCAGCGCCTGCACTTCGGTGGTTTCGCCTGACGAGGTGGCGCGCACGCGAATGGTCGATGCCATTTTTTCGATCCTTCGATTATCTGTGTCTTAACCGCCGCAGCCGCCGACGGTGACTTTGACTTCCTTGGTGGCGCTGTAGAGCTTGCCGCCGGCTTCGACGACGACGATCACGTTGCTGGTCTTCGCCATCTTGATGCGGTTGGCAACGTTCGGCATCGTGCCGGCTGGAATCTTGTAGGAGGCCACCAGGGCGACCGGGTTTTCAGCCACCAGGAACGAGATCGAGGTCACGTCGGCGAGCGTCGTCGTGACCGATACCGGCACCACCGCGCCGTTCTCGGCGATCTCGGGCGCGTCCATCTTCACCTTGTCGGAAGCTTCTGCCGTCTTGCCGTAGAGCGACTTGATCGCATCGGCTTCGGTCTTCTGCTTGAACGCCTCTTCCGGATATTTGTCGTTGGCGGCCGCGAACGCCGGTGCAAACGGAAGATTGCCGAGGCCAACCAGCGCCACCGCGCCCGCGCCTTGCAGGATCAGGCGCCGCGTGGCGGAAAATCCATTGTCAGTATTTGTCATCCGAAAGTTCTCCTGAAAGGCGCGCCGTCACAATGTTTGCAGGAAATCCACGACCGCGCTGATTTCCTTGTCGGTCAAAATCCGGTTTCGTCCGAACGGAGGCATCACAGTCAGCGGATTGCGCTTGGTTTCGTCATAGATAATGGCGACGAGCTCGTCGCGGTTGGGGTATTTGCTTTTGATGTCGACCAGCTCCGGCCCGAGCGTGCCGGGATACTGGCCGCCCTTGATCGCGTGGCAGGTCAGGCAATTGCCCTTGCTGCGGTCGAAGGCCAGTTTCTGGCCTTCCGCCGCCGCGGACTGGGCAGAAGCGGGGCTCGCGGCTGCGCCGATCGATAGCGCCAGCACCATCGCCGCGATCAGGCCAAGCTTGTTTAGAGGTGTGTTGCTCAAGGACGTTTCCCGTAATTTCTATTCAAGCTTGCCAACTCTACTTTGTTTGCCAATTCTATTTTGCTTGCATCGTGTCGAGCGGACCCGTGGTACGTGGCGTCAGGTTCTTGCCTTCCGCCGTGGACACGATTTTGACGCCGGCGGGGTCAACGCACGCGTTCATGCACGGTTTCGCTGCCGTATCGGGCCTCGGATCGGTCCAGAGGAAATTGTCGCGATTGGGCATTTTGACTTTCGGCAAGCTTTCCCGGTCGGCGACAAATTCACTGGGAACGATGTCGTTCAGGTTCAGAATATAGGCGGTCAAAGCATAAACGTCATCGGCTGACAATGTGTGCGGTGCGGCCATCGGCATGGCGCGGTTAATGTAGTCCCACAGGGTCGGCGCAAACGGCCAGTAGCTGCCAACCGTCAGCTCCGGCCGGTCGTCCCTGAGCGTCCCGGCGCCGCCGACGAGCTTGGGAAACCGGCCCTCGCCTTCGCCGAAAGTTCCATGGCAGGCCGCGCATTGCTCGGCATAGACCTCCGCGCCCCGGTGCACGCCGCCGCGGCCCGCGGGCAGGCCCACACCATCCTCGCCGCGCGCATCGATATCCCAGCCGGCGATCTGCCCAAGCGTCGGCCGCTCGCCATAGCCGTAATATCCGGGCTCGGCGGCGTAAGCGAAGGTGCCGGCCGCGGCGATCACGCCGGCGCAAAGCAGCGCGAGGTGCTTACGCGAGCTGGACATCGAACACGCTCCCGTCGCCCTTCACCTGCCAGGTCTGGATCGAATTGTTGTGGTAGACCGAATTGGTTCCGCGCTGTTTGCGCAGCTGCGCGATGGTCGGCTGCACATAGCCGGTCTCGTCGATCACGCGGGATTCCAGCAGTGCCGGCGCGCCGTCCCAGCGCCAGGGTATCGTGAATTTCGTCAGCGCTTTCGACAGCACCGGCTCATGCAGCCGCGCGCTCTGCCAATTGACCCCGCCGTCGGTCGAGACGTCGACGCGCTTGATTTTGCCGTTGCCGGTCCACGCCAATCCCCTGATTTCATAGAGGCCGGGGCCATTAAGCGGCTTTTCGGGGCAGGGGAAGGTGATGACGGATTTGGCGTCGATCAGCCAGGTGAAGCCGCGCGAGGTGCCGTCCGGCATCAGGTCGGTATATTTCGATGTCTCTTCGCGCGAATGCCAGGGTTTGTCGCCGAGCTTGATCCGGCGCAGCCATTTGATGCTGACATTGCCTTCCCAGCCCGGCACCACCAGCCGCAGCGGATAACCTTGTTCGGGCCGTAGCGCCTCGCCGTTTTGCGCGTAGACCACGAGGCAATCGTCGAGGCATTTGTCGAGCGGCAGGCTGCGGTTCATGTGCGCGCCGTCGGCGCCCTCGACCATGACCCACTTGGCCTCCTTCTTGATGCCGACCTCTTCCAGCAGGGTCGACAGCCGCACCCCGGTCCATTCCGCGCAGGAGATCATGCCGTGATTGAACTGCAGCGAGTTCAACTGCGCAGCGCGCCACTCCATGCCGCCATTGGCCGGGCATTCGATGAAATGGATGCGCGTGACCTGCGGAAAACGGACGATGTCTTTCATCGAGAGAAGCAGCGGGCGCTCGACCAGGCCGTGGATCATGAGCTTGTGCTGCTCCGGATCGACGTCCGGCCGGCCGGCGTGATAGCGCTCGAAAAACAGGCCGTTCGGCGTGATGATGCCGTGCAGGTCCTGCAGCGGCGAAAAGCTGATCGAGGATTCGGTGCCGGCGGTGAGCCACGGCACGTTGCGCCTGATGACGCCGGCCTCGGTATCGGCGGGCCGGCCATAGGGCCGGTCGACCACGCCCGGCCCGATCGATTGCGACCATGGCGCGTCCGCGGGTGGGGATGCCGGCGAGGGCTCTGCATTTCCCTGTTTTGGACCGAGCGCAAGGCTACCGGTCAGCGCCGCGCCAAGGCCGAGCAGGGAACGCCGGCCGAGCCGCGTGTGCGCGCCCGTGCTCGACAGTAGAGATATGCTGCGCCAGAGATCAGGCCGCACGTTTCATTCCCCTTGCTGCCACATGGCCGCATCATTTGTTGCTTTTTCGCGGGTTTATCGTCGTTTACTAATTTAGTCAATGCTAAATAACCATGGGCGCGATAAACTGATACACCGCGCCCAGTCGGCGCTGATTTCGATCCGGATACAGGCGATGAGAGCAGAAGCGGCAACAACCAACAAGATGCCCATCGGCAACGCCGCAGAGGACGAGGCGTCCCTGAAGAAGCTGGCGAAACAGGCCGGTGAGGCCGCGCAACTGCTCAAATTGCTCGGTCACGAGAAGCGGCTGCTGGTGCTCTGCTTTCTCGCGGTGCGCGGCGAGATGACTGTCGGTGAACTCGTCGGCGTCGCCAAGCTCAGCCAGTCGGCGCTGTCGCAGCATCTGGCCAAATTGCGCGCCGATGGTCTGGTCGAATTCCGGCGGGCCTCGCAGACGCTGCATTACCGCGTGGTGGATCAGCGTGCCCTGCGCGTCTTGCAGCTCTTGAAGGAAATCTATTGCGAAGACTTGAAGTGAGATTTTGCGGTGGCTGAGTTTGTGGTGGAGTTTGGCAAGGATGGCCGGCCGATTGAAGCCGACGGCCGGCTGGATGCGGCCGCATTCCATCGCAACCATGCGCCGATCTGGGCGGTGCTGCAGAAATTCCTCGCCGGCAAATCCGGCGACGTGCTGGAGGCCGGCAGCGGCACCGGCCAGCATGTGGTGCATTTCGCCCGCCATGCGCCCGACATCACCTGGTGGCCGAGCGATTTCAATGAGGCGCATCTGAACAGCATTGCGGCGTGGCGCGCGCATGCGGGTCTGCCGAACATCCGTCCCGAAATGCGGATCGATCTCAGCGATCCCGCATGGTGCGATCAGATGCATGACGGCAGCGGGCCTTCCGACTTGCTGGCGGTGTTCTGCGCGAATGTGATTCACATCGCGCCCTGGCGCGTCGCGGAAGGATTGTTCGCCGGCGCGGCGCGTTACTTACGCAGCGACGGGCGGCTGTTTCTCTATGGCCCGTTCAAGCGCGACGGCAAGCACACCGCGCTCAGCAACGCCGTCTTCGACACCAGCCTTCGCGACCGCGACGCCGAATGGGGCGTGCGCGATATCGAAGATGTCAGCCGGTTGGCTGAAGGCGTCGGGTTTGCATTGATCGAAACCGTACCGATGCCGGCGAATAATTTGATTCTGGTGTTCGAGCGAACGATAAAGGGTGAGCCCAGCGCATAGCGCGCGCCCGTTTGCGTCGGTTGATCGCACGTCTGCACGTCTTCATAGTGCCGCAAATCAAACAGGCCAATGAATTGCAGCTCCCGCCGGGGCCTGCCGGGCGGGAATGCCGATGCTGGATACCACTGCCACCGCAGAGATGACCAATGACGCGCGGGCGCGCGCCAATGTGCTGCGTCTCGCCGCGGCGCAGGCGCTGACCGGCGCCAACTCGGCAGTGATCTTCGCCACCGGTTCGATCGTCGGCGCGACGCTGGCGCCCGACATCTCGCTCGCGACCGTGCCGCTCTCGATCTATGTGCTGGGCCTCGCCGCCGGCACGCTGCCGACCGGGGCAATTTCGCGTGCCTATGGCCGCCGCGTCGCCTTCATCATCGGCACCGGCTGCGGCGTGCTCACCGGTCTGATCGGTGCGGCTGCCATCCTGCAAGGCTCGTTCTGGCTGTTTTGCTGCGCGACCTTCTTCGGCGGACTCTATGGCGCGGTGGCGCAATCCTATCGCTTTGCCGCGGCCGACGGCGCCAGCGTCGCGTTCCGCCCAAAGGCGCTGTCGTGGGTGATGGCGGGCGGTGTGTTTGCCGGCGTGCTCGGTCCGCAGCTCGTGCAATGGACCATGGATATCTGGCCGCCTTATCTGTTTGCCTTCAGTTTCGTCGCGCAGGCGTTGGTGGCGTTGGTGGCGATGGTGGTCTTGTTCGGCGTCGATGCGCCAAAACCTGCCGCGGCGGACATGCATGGCGGCCGGCCGCTGTTCGAGATCGCGCGGCAGCCGCGCTTCATTGCGGCGGCGCTGTGCGGCGTGATCGCCTATCCCATGATGAATCTGGTGATGACATCAGCGCCGCTCGCGATGAAGATGTGCGGGCTCACCGTCAGCGATTCCAACTTCGGCATCCAGTGGCACATCGTGGCGATGTATGGGCCGAGCTTCTTCACGGGCTCGCTGATCGCACGCTTCGGCGCGCCTCGCATTGTCGCGCTCGGCCTGTTGCTGGAGGCCGCCGCCGCATTGATTGGCCTATCCGGCATCACAGCGATGCATTTCTGGGCCTGCCTCATCGTGCTTGGCGTGGGCTGGAATTTCGCGTTCATCGGCGCGTCCGCGCTGGTGCTGGAGACGCACCGGCCGCAGGAGCGCAACAAGGTGCAGGCCTTCAACGATTTCATGGTGTTCGGGGTGATGGCGATCGGCTCGTTCTCGTCCGGCCAGTTGCTGGCGCATTACGGCTGGTCGATGGTCAACATGGTGGTGTTTCCGCCGGTGCTGCTCGGGCTCGCGGTGCTGTCGCTCGCATCATTCGCGCGGCGGCGGGCGAAGTTTCGGGAAGTTGACGAACTTGCCGGCCCCACTATCTAGTAGCAGTCACATTCTGGAGGCCCCCATGCCCTCGCGCGCGCGTCTTGACGAATTCATCGCCGTCGTCGTTTCCGGCGACCATGCCGGCGCCATCGAGCGCTATTACACCGAAGACGCCACCATGCAGGAGAACAGCGCGCCGCCGCGCGTCGGCCGCGACGTGCTGGTGGGGCAGGAGCGCGCGACGCTCGAGCGGGTGTCTGATGTCGTCACGACCTGCGTGTCCTCGGTCCTCGAGGGCGATCGGGTCGCGATCCACTGGATCTTCGATTTCACCTATCCATCCGGCGCAGCGATGCGGATCGATGAAGTCGCCATGCAGGAATGGCGCGGCGACAGGATTTTCCGCGAGCGGTTCTTCTACGAGCCGCCGAAGAAGGCCTGATGACAGCTGCTGACATTTCGGCCTGCGCCGAATTATTGCTCTTGTGATTCTGCTATTTGTTGTTGTCATGGCCGGGCAGAAGCGCGAAGCGCGTCTTCGCGCTAGATGACCCGGCCATCCACGCCTTTGGTGGTAAGGAAGATTGTGGATGCCCGGACTGGTCCGGGCATGACGGTGCAAGAACAAAGAACAAGAATGTTAAAGGGCCCCATTCACACCGCCATCGACGAAACTTCGCTACGCTACGACGGCTGGCGGATTGTCCTCGTCTGTTTCCTGCTCGCGACCTTCGGCTGGGGGCTCGGCTTTTACGGCCAGAGCGTCTATGTCGCCGAGCTGCAGCGGCTGCACGGCTGGCCGGCGTCGCTGATTTCGCTCGGCACGACGTTCTTCTATCTGTCCGGCGCGGCGCTGGTTGCCTTCGTCAGCGAGGCGATCAGGGCGTTCGGTCCCCGGAACTGCATGATCGCCGGCATAGGCACGATGGCGATCGCCGCTGTTGCGATCGGCCAGGTGCGCGAACCCTGGCAGCTCTATCTCGCCAACGCTTTTCTCGCCTTCGGCTGGGCCGGGACCAGCCTCGGCATGATCACCAACACGCTGGGCCTCTGGTTCGACAGGAAGCGCGGCATGGCGATCAGCCTGGCGCTGAACGGCGCCAGCTTTGGCGGTATCGCCGGCGTGCCGCTGCTGGTACTGGCGATCGGCTATTTCGGTTTCCCGGGCGCGATGATTGCCGCGGCGGTGGTGATGGTCGTGCTGATGGTGCCGGTCATCCTGATTTACGTCGGGCGGCCGCCGGGCCATGCGAGCGTAAACGGAGGCGCGGTGAGCGCCGCGGATGCACCATCGCCGATCCAGATTCGCGCGCGGGCATTTCGCGATATTGGATTTCTGACGGTATCGTCGGCCTTCGCGCTGGTGCTGTTCGCGCAGGTCGGCTTCATCGTGCATCTGATCTCGTTTCTGGATTCGGTGATCGGGCGTGAGCGCGCCGCAATCGCGGTCGCGCTATTGACCGCCATGGCGGTGGTCGGCCGCGTGCTGTTTTCGTTCGTGATCGACCAGATGAACCAGCGGCTGGCGTCCGCGCTCTCGTTCGTCAGTCAGGCGGTGGCGCTGGTGATCGTCATCAACGTGCACAATGACTACGCGCTGATGGCGGCCTGCGCGCTGTTCGGCTTTTCGGTCGGCAATCTGATCACGCTTCCGGCGCTGATCGTGCAGCGCGAATTCGATCCGCGCGCGTTCGGCGTGCTGGTGAGCCTGATCACCGCGATCAACCAGATCACTTATGCATTTGGTCCCGGCGTGGTCGGACTGCTGCGCGACATGTCGGGAAGCTATTCGCTGCCGTTCTACGGCTGCATTTGTCTCGAGTTGATTGCCGCCGTGCTGATCATGATTCGCGGGAAGACGGCGTCATTGCGAGGGGCGTAGCGACGAAGATCCATAGCGCCGCGGGCGGAGAGATGGATTGCTTCGCTTCGCTCGCAATGACGGTGAGAAAAGACTACGCTTCCCGTTGCCGCAGCAAATCTTCGAGATCCAGCCGCTTCGTGAACATCGACAGCGAGCCGTCGGCGGCGCGCGGCCATTCTTCCTTGGGCCGGTCGCGGTAAAGTTCGACGCCGTTCTCATCAGGATCGCGCAAATACAGCGCCTCGCTGACACCGTGGTCGCTGGCGCCGTCGAGCGCAATGCCGGCCCGCATCACCCGATGCAGCGCGTCCGCCAGCGCCGGGCGGGTGGGGTAGAGGATCGCGGTGTGGAACAGCCCGGTGGTGCCCGGCGGCGGCGGATGGCCGCCTTTGCTTTCCCAGGTGTTGAGGCCGATGTGATGATGATAGCCGCCGGCCGAAATGAACGCCGCGGCCGAGCCCATCCGCTGCATGATCTCAAAGCCGAGCACACCGCAGTAGAACCCGAGCGCGCGTTCGAGGTCGGCGACCTTGAGATGGACATGCCCGATCCGTGTGCCGGCGATGATGGGAGTGTTGTCGGGCATGTCGATGTCTCCATTTGCCTTGCCGAGATTTTAAAGTAGGGAGAATCCGGGAGACGGATACCGGCAATTCAGAAACCATGCGTTTCCAAATCTTATGCCAAGTCCGAAACTTCCCCATCCGGCAGCCCGAACTCGAACGTGTTCAGCGTCATCGAAACCATCGTGTAGTATCCGCACAGCCCGATGACCTCTGTCACGCCGCGCACCGTAAGCAATTCCACCGCCGCGTCGTACAACGGCTTGGAGACGCCGTGCCCCTCGTGCAGCGATTTCGCGACGTCGTAGATCATCTGGCCCTTGGGGTCGTCGAAGGTGGGCGTGCGGCGGTCGCGGATGTCGTCGATGATTTTCGGGTCCATGCCGCCCTTCAGCGCCAGGCGCTTGTGCGCGAACCATTCGTAATGCGAGGTCCAGTGCCGTGCGGTGACGAGGATCGCGATCTCGGAAAGCTTTGCGGGAAAGATCGTGTTGAAACGAAGTTGCTCGCCGAGCCGCGTGGCATGCTTGGCCATCTGGGGGCTGTTGAGCCAGGCCATCATCGGCGCCGGCGCGGCGCCGCGCCTGCCGGCAATCGACTCGTCGTAGGTTTCTTTTTGCTCGGGGTTCATTTCGCCAGGCGAAAGCAACTTCAGCCGCATGTCGGTTTCCTCTTGTTTTTCAATCGTTGCCACCTCTGCGATACACCCGATCCCGGTGCGTGACTACGGCTGACCGAGCATGGCGCGGCGCAGAGAGATGTTGAATTCCGCGATGCGGCGACTAAGGTCGTTTCAACTCGCCCCATATGGAAACGCACCATGTCCGATCCTGATCAATTCCGCCGTGAAACCCGCGCCTGGCTCGAGGCCAATTGCCCGCCGGAGATGCGCAAGCCCATGACCTCGGAAGGCGACACGTACTGGGGCGGCCGCAACGCCAAATTCTCTTCCGAACCGCAGCGCGTCTGGTTCGAGCGGATGCGCGACAAGGGCTGGACGGTGCCTGACTGGCCAAAGGAATATGGCGGCGGAGGGCTCGATCGCGCCGAGCACAAGGTGCTGCGCGAGGAAATGGCGGCGATGGGCGCGCGTTCGCCGCTGTCGAGCTTCGGCATCTGGATGCTCGGGCCGGCGCTGCTGAAATACGGCAACGAGGCGCAGAAGAAGGAGCATCTGCCTGACATCGCCGCGGGTCTGATCCGCTGGTGCCAGGGTTATTCCGAACCGAACGCCGGATCGGACCTTGCCTCGCTGCAGACCCGCGCCGAGAGCGACGGCGATGATTTCGTCGTCACCGGCCAGAAGATCTGGACGTCGTATGCCAACTACGCCGACTGGATCTTTTGCCTGGTGCGTACGGACGCATCAGCCAAGAAGCATGACGGCATCAGTTTCATTCTGTTCGACATGACGTCGAAGGGCGTCACGACCAAACCGATCCTCTTGATCTCGGGTGCCTCGCCGTTCTGCGAAACCTTCTTCGATGGGGTGCGGGTGCCGAAATCGCATGTGGTCGGCACCGTCAACCGGGGCTGGGATGTGGCGAAATATCTGCTGCAGCACGAGCGCGCGATGATCTCGGGCATGGGCGAGCGCGGCGTCGGCCGGCCGCTGGGGCAGGTCGCGGCCGATTCGGTCGGCAGCGACGAGCAGGGCCGGCTGGAGGATCCGATGCTGCGCGGCCAGATCTCGACCTTTGAGATCGACGAGGCGGCGCTGTCGGCGGCGGCGGAACGCGCGGTCGATCTCGCCAAGGCCGGCCAGTCGCATCCGGCGTTTTCCTCGGCTATGAAATATTACGGCACCGAGCTGAACAAGCGTCGCTACGAAATCCTGATGTCGGCCGGCGGCGTCGATGCGCTGGAATGGGAAAGCGAGCGCTCCAAAGGCGGCGCCCGCCCGCGCGCCTGGCTGCGCACCAAGGCCAACTCGATCGAAGGCGGCACGTCGGAGGTGATGCTCGGCATCGTTGCCAAGCGCATCCTCGATCTGCCGGGGGCTTGAGGCGCTAACTGACGCCGGGGCACGCGAAGCATGAACCTCAGGTGCGCAATCGCGCACCGGGGAATCTCGAGGTTCCGGGTTCGCCGCTTCGCGCCGCCCCGGAACGACGATCTCAAAGATACTCGTTCGAAACACCTAGACTGGAATCCTCTCCATGGCACTCGTCCTCACCGAAGAACAATCCATGCTGCGCGACAGCGCGCGCGGCCTTATCAGCGACAAGGCGCCGGTGTCGCATCTGCGAGCCTTGCGCGATGCGAAGGACGCCACGGGATTTTCCCGCGAGCTCTGGAAGGCGTTTGCCGAGATGGGCTTTTCCGGCCTGCTGGTGCCGGAGAATTTCGGCGGCAGCGGGTTAGGCGCCGTCGAGGCCGGCGTGGTGATGGAGGAAATCGGCCGCACCTTGATGCCATCGCCGTTCCTGTCGACCGCGGTGCTGGCGGCTTCCGCACTGACGCGTGGCGGCAGTGACGCGCAAAAGGCCGCGCATCTGCCCAGAATTTCGGACGGCTCGCTGCTCGCAGCGCTTGCGGTCGACGAGGGCGCCAAGCATCGTCCGCTGCAGACCAAGCTGCAGGCGTCGCGTTCCGGCAACGGCTTCAAGCTCAACGGTGCAAAAGCATTTGTGGTCGACGGCCACACCGCCGATCTCCTGATCGTCGCGGCGCGCACGGCTGGCTCCGCCGGCGAGCGCAACGGGCTGACGCTGTTCCTCGTCGATCCCAAGTCCAAGGGCCTCGCGGTCGAGCGCACCGCGATGGTGGATTCGCACAATGCGGCGCGCATCGAATTCGACAATGTCGAGGTCAATGCGGACAGCGTGCTCGGCGATGTCGATCAGGGCGGAGCATTGCTCGAAGGCGTGCTCAATATCGGCCGCGGCGCGGTCGCATCCGAAATGGTCGGCCTTAGCGAGGAAGTGTTCGGCCGCACCGTGACGTATCTGAAGGAGCGCAAACAGTTCGGCAAGCTGATCGGCGAATTCCAGGCGCTGCAGCATCGCGCCGCCGAGCTCTATATCGATATCGAGATCACGCGCGCTGCCGTGCTGAAGGCGCTGCAGACGCTCGATGGCGATTTCGCCAACGCCAGTGCCGCGGTTGCGGTTGCAAAGGCACGCGCCGGGACCACCGCGACGCGGGCGGTCCAGGAAGGCGTGCAGATGCATGGCGGCATGGGCATGACCGACCAGTTCGACATCGGCTTCTTCATGAAGCGCGCACGGGTCTGCCAGGAACTGTTCGGCGACAGCAATTATCACGCCGATCAATTGGCGCGGATGAAGAGTTATTGAGAATCTAGGCAGTCATTCCGGGGCGCGCGTAGCGCGAACCGCAGGTGCGCAATTGCGCATCGGGGAATCTCGAGATTCCGGGTCTGGTGCTAACGCACCATCCCGGAATGACGGCGTTAACCGTCGTCACCTGATCGGCGGGGCGTACTGGATGCCGCCGTTGCTCCAGAGCGAGTTCAGTCCGCGCGGGATCTTCAGCTTGGATTCGGCGCCGACATTGCGGTCGTAGATCTCGCCGTAATTGCCGACGTGGCGGATGATGCGGGCGGCCCAATCCTTGGAGAGACCGAGGTCCTCGCCATAGGCGCCTTCGGTGCCGACCAGCCGCATCACGTCGGGCTTTTTCGACTTCAGCGCCTCGTCGATGTTCTTGGAGGTGATGCCGAGCTCCTCGGCGTTGATCATCGCGTACAGCGTCCATTTCACGATCATCATCCAATCGTCGTCGCGCTGCCGCACCACGGGCGCCAGCGGCTCCTTCGAGATGACGTCGGGCAGGATGGTGTGGTCGTCCGGCTTGGAGAGGTTGAGGCGCAGCGCGTAGAGCTGGGAGACGTCCGCGGTCAGGGTGTCGCACTTGCCCTCATTATAGGCTTTGACGACATCCTCCAGCTTGGCGAATTTCATCTCCGTGTATTTCATGTTGTTGGCACGGAAATAATCCGCGACGTTGAGCACCGTGGTGGTGCCGTCCTGCACGCAGATCTTGCTGTTGTTCAGGTCCAGCCCGGAATCGATCTTGCGCGAGGCCGGCAGCATGAAGCCTTCGCCGTCGTAGTAGGCGACGGCCGGGAAATAAAGCGCGTTGTTGACCTCGCGCGACATGCTCCAGGTGGAGTTGCGCGAGAGAATGTCGACCTTGCGGCTCGACAGCTCCTTGAACCGCTCGCTGGCGTCGAGGGGAATGAACTTCGCCTTCTTGGGATCGTCGAAGATCGCCGCCGCCACCGCGCGGCAGAAATCGACGTCGAAGCCGGTCCAGTCGCCCTTGTCGTCGGGGATCGAGAAGCCGGGCAGGCCCTTGTTGACGCCGCACAGCAGTTCGCCGCGCTTGAGCGTCCGCTTCAGGGTCTTGGTGTCATAGCGTTCATATGTGATTGCGCCAGCCGCGACCGCGATTGCGACCGCCAGCCCAATGAGGAGGCCGCCTCGAAAAGTACGTAGCATTTTTTAACTCACCAATTTCAGGGAAATGGATCTGCGGAAGAGACGGTGCTGTCGCAATTACAGTTCGGGCTTCTGCCGGATGATCACCTTGGTGCCGACCGGGACGCGCTCATAGAGATCGGCGACGTCGGCGTTGACGAGCCGGAAGCAGCCGGAGGAGACGGCGGTGCCGATGGTGTCGGGGCGGTTGGTGCCGTGAATGCGGTAGACTGTGGTGCCGAGATACATCGCCCGCGCACCGAGCGGGTTACCCGGGCCGCCGGCCATGAAGCGCGGCAGATAGGGCTGGCGTTGAATCATTTCCGGCGGCGGCGTCCAATCCGGCCATTCCTTCTTTTGCGTGATGTTGACGAGTCCCTGCCACGTGAAACCCTCGCGGCCGACGCCGATGCCGTAGCGCAGCGCGCGGCCGCCGCCCTGGATCAGATAGAGATGGCGTTCGGCCGTGACCACGATGATGGTGCCCGGCGCTTCGTTGGTGCGGTAGAGCACCGCCGTCTTCCTGAACTGCGGATCGAGCTGGACGGATTCGTCGGCGACCAGCCCCGGCTGGTCACCCACATCGGGCTGCCGCAGCTGCGCGTTGCTCTGCGAGGCTGAGAGGATCAGACCGCTGGTTGCGATCATCATCCAGATCAGGTGCCGAAACTTCGTCATTGCGGAGCTCTCCTTGTTGGCGCGTTGGCCAATTGGTTGGCGCTTCTAGCCAAATCAGCGGAACCATCAAATCTCAGGGCTAGCTTGATGGCAAGTTTAGGGCAGCAGGGCCGGTATCTTGCTGGAATGGCTTCTATTTTTGTTCATCCCGATCGCGGCTGATTGTGACAGACGGCTCATTTCGGCGCGATCCAGAGTCGCAGGCCGTAGGAGATCAGCGTCACCGTGCCAACGCCGCCGAGCCACAGCGCGGCAAACCACAGCAGGCGCTGCGTCAGCGGCCGCGGTGTCGGCTCGCTGGATTCCTGATTAGACGCGTTTTTTTGACGCGAACCGGGGTCCACTTCGCTGGAAAACGCTTTGGTCATCAGTGATAGCCGCTTCCGGCTTTGACCTTGCCGCGGAACACCCAATAGGCCCACGCGGTATAGCCGAGGATCAGCGGTATGAGAATCGCGACGCCGACCAGCATGAACAGCTGGCTGTTTGCGGGCGAGGCCGCCTGCCAGATCGTGATGCTCTGCGGCACGATATAGGGATACATGCTGATGCCGAGCCCGGCATAGGACAGCGCGAACAGCGCCAGCGTCAGGAAGAACGGCTGGTAGTCATATTTGTTGGCGAGGCTGCGCAGCAACATCACGGTGACGGCGGCCACCGCCACCGGCACCGGAGCGGTGAGGATGATGTTGGGCCAGGCGAACCAGCGATGGGTGTACTGCACATGCAGGAACGGCGTTGCAATGCTGACGATGCCGATGGCGCACAGCATCGCGACCAGCAGCAGCCAGCTTAGCTGATAGGCGCGGTCGCGCAATTCGCCTTCGGTCTTCATGACAAGCCAGGTCGAGCCGAGCAGTGCATAGCCGATCACGAGCGCGACGCCGGTGAGGATGCTGAACGGCGTCAGCCAATCCCACCAGCCGCCGGCATAATGCCGCCCCGAGACCTGAATGCCCTGCAAGATCGCGCCGAGCGCGATGCCCTGCGCCAGCGTCGCCAGCAGCGAGCCGCCGGCAAACGCAATGTCCCAGCGGTTGCGTTCGCGCGTGGTGCGCCAGCGGAACTCAAAGGCGACGCCGCGGAATACCAGGCCGAGCAGCATCACGATCATCGGCGTGTAGAGCGCTGGCATCAGCACGGCATAGGCCAGCGGGAACGCCGCCATCAGGCCGCCGCCGCCGAGCACCAGCCAGGTCTCGTTGCCGTCCCAGACCGGGGCGACGCTGTTCATGATGACGTCGCGGTCTTCCTTCTTCGGGAACAGCGGAAACAGGATGCCGAGCCCGAGATCGAAGCCGTCCATCACGACATAGACGAACACCGCAAAGGCGATGATGAAGGCCCAGATGGTCGGAAGGTCGATGGGGATCATCGCGCGGCTCCTTCGGCGACAGCACCGGCGGCCGGCGTGATGCCGGCGGCGCGCGCCGGGACGTCGCTGCGCGGACCTTCCTCGCCGTGATGCGGCGGCTGTGCCATCAGGCGCAGGAGGTAGATCACGCCGGCGGTGAACACCACGAAATAAACAATGATGAAGGCGATCAGCGACGAGGCGACCGCGGGCGCAGCCAGTGGCGACGCCGAATCCACCGTTCGCAGCAATCCATACACCGTGTAAGGCTGACGCCCGGTCTCGGTGGTGATCCAGCCCGCCAGCACTGCGATGAAACCCGACGGAGCCATCGCGACCGCAAACATGTGCAGCAGACGCGAATTGTACAGCGTACCGCGGAAGCGCATCAGCAGGCTGAGCAGGCCGAGCCCCATCATCAGGAGCCCCATGCCGACCATGATCCGGAACGACCAGAAGGTGATCGGCACCGGCGGCCAGTTTTCACGCGGCACGGTGTCAAGGCCGGCCATCGGCGCGTCGAGGGAATGTTTGAGGATCAACGAGCCCAGTTTGGGGACTTCGATCGCGTAGTCCATCCTGCCCGCGGCCTGATTGGGCCAGCCGAACAGAATCAGCGGCGCGCCGTCCTTGTGGCTCTGGAAATGGCCTTCCATCGCCATGATCTTCACCGGCTGATGCTCAAGCGTGTTGAGCCCGTGCTGGTCGCCGGCGAGGATCTGGAGCGGGGCGACGATCGTCGCCATCCACATCGCCATCGAAAACATCACACGCGGGCCGGCCAGATGCGGGTCGCGCAGCAGATGCCAGGCGCCCACCGCCCCGACCACCAACGCGGTGGTCAGGTACGCCGCCAGCACCATGTGCACGAGCCGGTAAGGGAATGATGGATTGAAGATCACCTTGAACCAGTCGACGGCGATGAACTGGCCTTCGGCATTGAGGGCGTGACCTGTGGGCGTCTGCATCCAGGAATTGGCCGACAGAATCCAGAACGCTGAAATCAGCGTGCCGACCGCGACCATCAGCGTCGCGAAAAAATGCAATCTGGGGCCGACGCGATCGAGCCCGAACAGCATTACGCCGAGGAAACCCGCCTCGAGGAAGAACGCCGTCAGCACCTCATAGGCCATCAGCGGGCCGATCACGGGGCCAGTTTTGTCCGAGAAGGCCGACCAATTGGTGCCGAACTGGTAGGACATCACGATGCCCGACACCACGCCCATGCCGAAAGCGACGGCGAAAATCTTCAGCCAGTAATTGAACAGGTTGATATAGACCTCGCGCCGGGTCCACAGCCACAGCGCTTCAAGCACCGCGAGATAACTGGCGAGCCCGATCGAGAAGGCCGGGAATACGATGTGGAACGACATCGTGAAGGCAAACTGCGCCCGGGCCAATACAACGGCATCCCAGCCTTCGAACATCGGCACCACCTATCGCAGCTAACCTGGCGTGAAACCTATCATGCCGGATGCGATAACAGTACCGCGGCTTTTGCAGCAGAGGTCCTCTATCCGGACAATGTTCCGGCATCCGGAGGCGTATTGAGACGCCGAATGATTTCTGCGCGCACGGCACGTGCGGCATTTTCGTCGTGCTTTGTCGGGCTGCAGAAGGTCTGGCCGGTGTGCAGCCGAATGCTGATGGTGCAGGTCCGGTCCTTGGAATCGGGCTCGTCGACCTCGATCGCTGCGACGTCACCTGCATGGATCGTCTCGGCGGATGGCTTGCCGCTTAACGCAATCCGCTCGACACGGATCTCGCCTTGCCGAATGAACCAGCACGCGCCGGCGAGGCGGTGCGCGTAGCGGTAGAGAGCAAAGGCAGCGAGAAAGCCGAGCGGCAAGAGCAATCCGAGCGCCATCTCCCACTCGCCGATCCAGAATGCGATGAGGAATGGCAGAGCGCACAGGCCGGCCACAACCGGCACGGCCATTCGAATCACGCGGCCCAGATCGGAGCTGACCGGCGAGCCAAGGGTGATCTCGGCGTTGCCGGCCTCGAGCGGGTTGTCGATGGGCGCGGCATCGGGACAACCGAGCAATCCCGTAACAATTGAGGCGGTTTCGTTGACGCGCGTGATGTCCGGCAGCGGTGGCGAGATCAAGACACCCCCTGAGGCCAGCCTGCACACGAGGCTGAAACTCGCGGGATAGCTGAACCTGTTCTTGCGGACGCGAACCTCTGCGATGTCGTGATGGCTGATCATTCGCTTGTGCACCTGACCAAGCGGACGCTGCTCGCCGATCAGGATGCCATCTTGCGTGATGATCCAGGCCACATTGCGCTCAAGGGCGGCAACGCCGATCAGGAACAATCCGAGCGGCACGACCCAGAGTGCAGGAATGAATGGTCGGCCGCCCGAGGCCCAGGTAAGCAGGCCCGGGACAATAATCAGAAGAATTACAGCGCCGGAGCCCGCCTGGACAAACCTTTCCCTGAGCGAGGATCCCTTGCGCAGCCGAACTTCATCCGGGTTTGCCGCAGCTTCCATTGTCAGCGGCAAACATCACGACCGGCTCGATCGCGTCAAGCAGGAAGCGCACCATTACTCGATCACGATCTCGCCGGTCATGCCGAGGTCGGCGTGGGTCTTGCCGTCGGCGCCCTTGATGTCGCAGCGCAGGTCGGTGACGCGGCCGGCGGCGACCGGTACCAGCCACCATTCGGCGGAGTGGCCCGGATAGACTTCGATCTCGCGCATCGCGCCCTTGAATTCGGCCAGCGTCACGCCCTTGCCGTCGCGCTGTTGCGTGACCTGCACTTTGCGCGTCCATACCATCGCCGAGAACGCATGCGAGGTGAAATAATGCGGGTCGTTGCTGTCGTTGCGCAGGATCAGTTTGTAGAGCTTGCCGGTCTCGAACTTCAGTTGCTTCGGCGTGAATTCATGCTTGCCCGGCGAGCCCAATGCGACGGTGACCTCGATCGGCGTCTGCCGCGACAAATCGCCGGCCGCGATCGCCCCGCCCGAGACGAGGCCGAGCAAAACAGACGCGCCGATGGCTGCGCGATACGAGACGAACATGGTGGCCTCCCCCTGTGATCCTTGAAATCCCTAAAGTCAGGTCATGACGATAATGCAAATGCGAATTAGTTGCAAACTAGTCCTGAACGATAGCTGAGGGAGCGGATCGCACCCGCCAAATACAGAGCGACCCGGGCGGGGGGCATCCCGGCCGGGTCGTTGGAGGTTCTTGGGAGGTTAAGCCTTGGTCGGTTAAAGCTTGGTCGGCTCGTCAGAAACTTGTTTAGCGAACGGCGTCCGGGATCACACAGACCTCAGCGGCGCTCTTGGTGCTGCAATCGACCACTTGTTCGCGCACGAACATCGAACCGGTATCGCGCTGGGCGCGGGGCGAGACGTTCTGGGCGGACAGTGAAGCGAGGGTGGCGACCGCGCCGAGCGGGACAATGAAGAGGCGGAAGGACGGCTTCAGCATGTTCGCTCTCCTGTTCGGCGTTGGTGTTGCGTTGTTGATGATAGGTATAGGGGCAGAGTTTTTCCGGGTGATGTCGTGGATTGTTTCATTTGTTTCGTCGCCTTTAATCTTTGGCTTCGAAATCGACCCGGTTTCTGCTCCCTATGCCAATCTAACTGATTGAAATATCTAAGTTTTATGCGGCGATGCTGTCCACGCCGGCGACCTTAAGCAAGTCGGCCAATTGTTTGCGGGCGTAGAACATCCGGGTCTTCACCGTGCTCTGGGGAATACCGATGATCGCGCCGGCCTCTTCCACCGACTTCTCGTGGTAGTAGACCAGGTTGATGATCTCGCGGTGCGCCGGCGACAGCTTGGCGACACAGGCGCGCAGGATGGCGCTGGTGTTGCTGCGGTCGAGCGACGCTTCCGGGGTGTCGGCTTCGTCGGCGATCTCGAGCACGTCGTCCTGATCGATATCCTCATGCTTGCGCTGGCGCAGCGCGGTCAGCGCCTTGAAGCGGGCGATTGACAGCAACCAGGTCGAAACCTGGGAGCGGCCTTCGAATTGGCTGGCGGTGCGCCACACGTCCAGAAACACCTGGCTGACGAGGTCTTCCGCCATCGTGGTATCGCGCACCATGCGCAGGATGAAGCGGTAAACCCGTACGTGATGCCTGGAATAAAGAACGTGCATCGCCGTGCGGTCGCCTTTGGCAATGCTCTCCAGCAGCGATTCGTCCGATGTCGCGCGGGCATCGGCAATGTGCTTGCGGGCTGCAGCGTTGATGGCAATCACGTTCGGCATGACAAACTCCCAGTTCGCCGCTTGGCGGCGTGTCGTTGGGAGATTTCTAGTTAACGAACGTTTCGGGATGTCTGCACGGAAGGGGGAAAATGGTTTCGTGCCGGGGAGAATTGTTTCGTCACAGCGGCTGCGACGAAACATTTCCGGCGAAAATGATAATGATTTCAATGTGCGGAAAATTGGAGGATTTCAGATCGAAAATCGTTCCGCAGTGCGGGAGAAATTGTCGTCCCGGCGAAGGCCGGGACCCATACGCCGCAGCCAATCTTGTTGGAACAGGACAACGACCAAACGTGCAGAATCACGACTGTAGGTGGTTATGGGTCCCGGCCTTCGCCGGGACGACGCTGATTTTCGCGGCTAACCCTTCTCGCCGGTCGGCGAGAACAGGTAGCCGCCGCCGCGGATGGTGCGGATCACGGCGGGCTTGGTCGGGTCGATCTCGATCTTGCGCCGGATCCGCATGATGCGGAGGTCGACCGCACGGTCGAACGCTTCGGCGTCGCGCGCATTCGCCAGCTCCAGCAGCCGCTCGCGCGACAGCACCCGCTTCGGATTGGCCGCGAACACCTTCAACAGGCCGAATTCGGACGCGGTCAGCGGATGCTCGTTGCCTTCGTCGTCGCGCAGCGCCTGGGCCTCGAGATCGAGCCATTTGGTGCCGAACCGCACCAATTGCTCCTTTTCCGCCTTGGCGCCGGCGGCCTCGGGCGTCGCCGCCTTGACCGGCGCACTGCGACGCAGCACCGAGCGGATGCGCGCCATCAATTCGCGCAGCTCGCAGGGCTTTGCGATGTAATCGTCAGCCCCAAGCTCAAGGCCGACGACGCGGTCGATCGGGCTTGCGGTCGCCGTCAGCATGATGACGGGGACGTTGATGCGGCTTTTCAGGTCGCGGATGATCGAGAGCCCGTCTTCCTCGGGCATGTTGAGGTCGAGCACGACGAGGTCGGGCACATTGGTTTCGATGACGCCGCGCAGGCTCTTGCCGCCGTCGCATAGCGTCACGGCGAAACCGTGCATCTTGAGGTAATCGCCGACCATTTCGCGGGCCGGCGCCTCGTCGTCGACGATGATGATGTGCTGGCTCTGGCTCATGATGTCTCTGCTGCAGGCAGTGTAACCGTAAACGTCGACCCCTGTCCGGGGCCGGGACTATCCGCGGTCACATGGCCGCCATGCATGTCGATAATGCGTTTGACGATCGATAGACCGAGGCCGGTCGAGCTTTCGCCCGCGGTCGGCTTGGCTGACAGCCGCTGGAAGCGGCCGAACAGCCGGCCGAGATCCTCGGGCGACAGGCCCGCGCCCTCGTCCGTGATCCGCACGACGGTGTTGTCACCCTCATGGGTGACGCCCACCGTGATCTTGCCGCCGATAGGTGAATATTTGATGGCATTGCTGACCAGATTGTCGATCGCCTCGCGGATCCGGTCGACGTCACACATGGTGACGAAATTCGGCGGCGCGGAGACGTTGATGGTCTGCTGCTTGTTCACGGCCGAGGGCAGATTGGCGTCGGTGACTTCGGCCACCAGGGCGCCGACGTCGACCGGCTCGCGGCGGATGGTGATGTCGAAGGCGTCCGCCATCGCATCCGAAATCAGATGATCGACCATCGAAGTCAGGCGCTTGGTGGCGTCGCGGATGTGGTCGACCTGCGCAGTGACGTTTTCCTTCGGCGAGCCGGCGCTGATCAGTTCGTTCAGCATTTCGGTGCGGCCGAGAATGACGCCGAGCGGGTTTTTCAGGTCGTGGGCGACGGTGCCGAGGATTTCATTCTTGAAGCCGTTGGCGCGCTGCAGCCGCAGCCACTGCGCCGAAAGCCGGCGGTTGGCCTGCATCAGCGCGCGGGTGCGCTGGGCGACGCGGTCTTCGAGCTGGGTATTGGCCGCGTGCAGCTGCTGGTAGAGGATCACATTGTCGAACGCGATCGACAGCCGGCTGGAGAAAATCTCGACCAGCGCGCGATCGGTGTCGGAAAGCTGGCGCTCGGCCTGCAGCAGCACCACGACCTCACGGCCAGAGCCGGTGCGCAGGTAAAGCACGCTGCGGTGGTCGGCGAACTCGTTCTTGCGGCGCGTGAAGGCGTCTTCCACCATCTGCCGCAAATCCGGATCGAGTGACTTTGAACTGGTCGACCCGATGAAGCGGCTGTAGCAACCCGAGCCCGCCAGCACGGAGAATTCGCTGCCGGGGGCGCCGTCGTCGCGCAGCACCAGTATACCGGCGCAATCGACATTGAGCAGCGAAGCCAGTTGCGTCAGCACCCCTTCGGCGAGGCGCTGCATCGATTTGAAATCATATAGGGTGGAGGCGGCGTCGATGATGATTTCGAGCCCGCGCCTTGTCTGCACCATGCGCTCGAGCTGCTGATAGCTGCGCAAGGCGGCGGTCAGCGAGGTGAACAGCTTGTCGGCGGTGAGCTCGGTCTTGGCCTTGTAGTCGTTGATGTCGTACTGGACGATGACGCGGCGCTCCGGCGCCTGGCCGGGCTGGCCGGTGCGCAGGATGATGCGGACGGTCTCGTTCTTGATGTCGTTGCGGATGTACTCGACGAGGTCGAGGCCGGCGACGTCGGTTTCCATGATGACGTCGAGCAGCACGGCGGCGATATCGGGATTGTCGCGCATCAGGACGCGGCCTTCAGCCGCGGAATAGGCGGAGAGGATTTCCAGCGTGGCGCCGTGGAGGTTGTAGTCGCTCAGCGCAAACCGGGTGCCTTCATGCACCGCCTGATCGTCGTCGATGACGGCGATCTTCCATTTGCGTACAGACGAATCATCCGGGGCGGTTTCGGAATCGTCGATCAGGTGGAGGACATCGTCCTGTTCGGCCATTGAGGGGTTCCGTCGGCTGCTGCGTCTGTGATAGTGGGTCCGCTGGTTACGATTCCCTTGGCGACCTTGGGCATGATAATGCGGAAAGTGGTGCCTTGTCCTAGCCTTGACTCCAGCATCATCCGGCCGCCGAGCTGTTGAGTGACAAGATTATAGACGATATGCAAGCCCAGTCCGGTACCGCCCTCGTTGCGGCGCGTGGTAAAGAACGGATCGAACGCCTGCCGCTGGACGTCCGGCGTCATTCCGGCCCCATTATCGGCAAAAATGATTTCGACATCGTCACTGCCGCGGGCCCGTGCCGAAAGCGAGATCGCGCCGGAACGGCCGTCGGCGAAGGCATGATTGGCTGCGTTGAGGAAAAGATTGGTTAAAATCTGGCCGTAGGAGCCGGGATAGCCGTCGATCAACAGACCCTCCGGCACGTCGACCGACAGCGTAATCGTCGCCTTCTTCAACACCGGGCGCAGGCTCGCGACGATCTGGTCGGTGGCCTCGCTGAGGCTGAATTGCCGCCGCTCGGCATGGGAGCGGTCCACCGCCACCTGCTTGAACGACTGGATCAGTTCGCCGGCACGGTGCAAATTGGCCACCAGTTGCCCGGCGGCGTCGCGCGAGCTCTTGACGAACTCGTCGAGCTTGGAGCGGCGCAGCGGCTCGGTGCGCAGCTCGGTCTCGAAGATTTCCGCGCGGCGCGCGAAGCTCGATGCCACCGTCAGGCTGATGCCGATCGGGTTGTTGACCTCGTGGGCGACGCCGGCGACCAGGCCGCCCAGCGCCGCCAGCCGTTCGGCGTCGATCAGGTTCTGCTGGGCGGCATTGAGTTCGAGCAGCGCGCCCTCGGCCTTTTCCTTCGACGCGCGCAGCTCGTCCTCGGTCTTGCGTTTGGCGATGGCGTTTTCGCGGAACACCTCCACCGCGCGCGCCATCGCGCCGACCTCGTCCTTGGCGGTGGTGCCCTGCACGGCGCGATCGTAATTGCCCGAGGTGATCGCGTGCATCGACGCCATGATCTGCTGCAGCGGCAGCCGGATCGAGAGCGCGATCAGGACACCCGCGGACAGGATGATGCCGAGGAAGATCACGGCGATCGACAGCACCCGGCGCGAAATGCCCGCCAGCGTGCGGTCGAAGGTTTCCTGCGCCTTTTGCTCGCGCTGGCGCATCTTCACCGACAGGCTGTCGATCACGCCGATCGCATCGGCCTGGCTGGCGTCGATGGTGTTGCGCAACAATTCGGTCCGGATCGCAAGCTGCTCGGTCAGCTTCGCCAGTCCCTCGCGCAACGCCAGGGTTTTCGCATGCAGCCGCGTCAGCGCCATGCGCTGCAAATCATTGTCGGCAAGGTCGGACATTACCGGGATGGTTTTTTCGATCGTCTCGGTATTGCGGCGGGCGTCCTCGGCCGCCGCCGACGCCAGCGAAAGGTAATAGGCGTTGGCGGCGACCAGCATCCCGGTAAACGCCTCGCGGGATTTTCCGAGCGACGGCCAGATCAGCGCATCGCGGTGCCCGGTGGCGCCCTCGATGATGGAATAGAGCCCGGCCATGTCCCTGGCCGGGCCCAGCACCTGTTGCTCGTAGGTTTTAGAGATCGTCGCCTGCACCGCGCGCAGTTCGCCGAAACCGTTGAGGAAGCGGTCGGTGACCTGCTCGAGCTGCTCGACCGAGCCCGAAAGCATCGGGTCGTTCGAGGCGCGGTTGGTCAGTGTGCCGAGCACGGCTTCGCGCAGCAGCAGGATCTCCGCGAACAGTTCCGGGCTCGGCTGGTTGATGTAGCGATGGATCAGGTTCTGCAGCCGGCTGGTTTCGCTTTCAAGCAGCGCCAGGATCTTGTCGGATTCCCTGACGTGGCGAACATCTTCCCAGGCCGAACCGAGCACCTTGGCGCCGTTCCATATCAGCGCGGCCAGCACCACGACCACGGCGGAGTTCAAGGCCGCGATCGACAGGATGCGCCAGCGGATCGGGACCGCGCGCAGCACCTGGACGATGCGAATACGGCCGCGTGCGGCGAGGCTCGCCGGCCGTTCCACTGATCCGTCTTGTTGCGAGGTTGCGGCCAACTCACTGCACCTTGCGAATTCGTTCAATGAGCTGCGCAATCGCGGGGTCTTGCTGCGCCTTGGCGTAAATTCCCGCCATCGCCGCCTCGAGCGGCTTGCGGTCGAAATCGGTGACGATCTTGACGCCGGCGTCTTCCGCCTGCTTGCGCGAGCGCTCTTCGAGATCGCGCCATTTTTCGCGCATGAAGCGGCTCGAGCGCTGTGCGGCTTCGCGAAAGGCCTTCTGGTCTTCGGGCGACAGGCTAGACCACGCCTTTTTCGACATCACCAGCACTTCCGGGCTCATCGTATGTTCGGTGAGGGTGTAGAAGCCGGCGAATTTGTAGTGATCGGTGGTGACAAAGGACGGCCAGTTATTCTCGGCGCCGTCGATCAATTTGGTCGAGAGTCCGGTCAGCACCTGACCGTAGGGCAGTGCGACCGGATCGGCGCCGAGCGAGCGGATCATCTCGACCATCTGCTCGGATTGCTGCACCCGAATCCGCAAGCCCTTGAGGTCGGCCATCGAGGTGACCGGACGGACGTGGTTGTAGATCGAACGGGCGCCGGAATCGTAGAACGCGAGGCCGACGAAGCCGTAAGGTTCGAAGCTGTCCAGGATCTCGTTGCCGATCGGACCATCCAGCACCTTCTGCAAATGCTCGATGGAGCGGAACAGAAACGGCATCGCCAGCACATTCATCGCCGGCACCATGGTCCCGATCAATGCGACGTTGGTACGATTGATATCGATGGCGCCTGCGCGGGTCTGCTCCAGGGTTTCCTTTTCCTCGCCGAGCTGGCGCGAATGGAACACCTTGATCTCGTGGCGGCCGCCGGTGCGTTCCGCAACCAGGCTGCCCATGTAGTGCAGCGCCTGCACGGTCGGATAACTCTCGTTCTGGGTATCGGCGGCGCGAAATTCGCGCGCAAAAACGCTCGTTGCGGCCGCTGTCAGGAACAACGCCAGAACAAGCATTATGATCCGCGAAAGGTCGGCGCGGCGATACACAGGCAACAAATCCCCTTGTGAAGAAGTCTGCGGCGGGAAGAAAAGGTTCAATGTTTTTTTAGCAGAAGGCGCCCACACTTGGCTATCCGGAGCCGCTGCAATCGTTAATTGTGCGGTGCGACGGCGGTGGTGGATTGAAACGGCGGGCGCGGGCATCTATGAGGGCGCAGCGCGCAGATTTGGTCGCGGTCCTGACAAGCGGTTTTGGCAAAGTGATTCATCAGTGAAGTCGGTCTTGAGGTTGTTTCAGCCCGTCGCGCTCGCACTCACCGTGCTGGTAACTCCGGCGCAGGCGACCACCGAGATCATGTGGTGGCACGCGATGTCGGGTGAACTCGGCAAGCAGCTGGAGAAGCTCGCGACCGATTTCAACGCCTCGCAATCCGACTACCGGATCGTTCCGGCCTACAAGGGCAATTACACCGAAACGGTGACGGCGGCGATCTTCGCCTTTCGTTCACGCAGCCAGCCCGCCATCGTTCAGGTCAACGAGATCGCGACCGCGACCATGATGGCGGCAAAGGGCGCGATCTATCCGGTGTTCGAGTTGATGCGCGACCAGTCGGAGCCGTTCTCGCCGGCTGCCTATCTGCCGGCCGTCGCCGGCTATTATTCCGACGTCGCCGGCAACATGCTGTCGTTCCCGTTCAACGCCTCGACACCGATTCTCTATTACAATAAGGACCTTTTCCGCGCCGCCGGTCTAGATCCCGAAGTGGCGCCGAAAACCTGGCCCGAAATTGGGGCTGCGGCGAAGAGGTTGCGCGCGGCGGGCGCGGTCTGCGGCCTGACCACCTCCTGGCCTTCCTGGATCAATGTCGAGAATTTTTCGGCATTCCATAACCTGCCGCTGGCGACCAAGGGCAATGGGTTTGGCGGTCTCGACGCCGAACTGACCTTCAACAACCCGAGCGTGGTGCGTCACATCACGCAACTGGCGGAATGGCAGGCCACGAAAGTGTACGACTACAGCGGCCGCGGCCAGTCGGCCGAGCCGCGCTTCCAGAAGGGCGAGTGCGGAATCTTCATCGGCTCGTCGGCGACCCGCGCCGACATCAAGGCCAATTCGAAATTTGAGGTCGGTTACGGCCTGATGCCGTATTATCCCGACGTGACTGGCGCGCCGCAGAACACCATCATCGGCGGCGCGACCTTATGGGTCCTGCGGGCCCGGCCACGCGCTGAATATACCGGGGTCGCGAAGTTTTTCGCGTTTCTGTCGAGGCCGGAAGTCCAGGCGGGCTGGCACCAGAACACCGGCTATCTGCCGATCACCCGCGCCGCCTTCGATCTCTCACGTGCGCAGGGGTTCTATGATCGCAATCCCGGAGCGGCGATCTCGATCGAGCAGATGACCTTGAAGCCGCCGACCGAGCACTCCAAGGGAATCCGGCTTGGCTCGTTCGTGCTGATCCGCGACGCGATCGACGAGGAACTGGAGCAGGTCTTTAGCGGCAAGCGGACCGCGCAAGCCGCCCTCGACCTCGCCGCCGAGCGCGGCAACCGTCTGCTGCGCCAGTTCGAGCGGGCGAATCCGGACCGATAGGGCGCGAGAAATCAATTTTTTCGTCATTGCGAGCGAAGCGAAGCAATCCATCGCTCCAAGGAAAGAAAGAATGGATTGCTTCGCGGAGCCTGTCATCGGGTGCGCATTCGCGCGACCCGTTGGCTCGCAATGACGGTTGAGTGATGACACCTTCGCTGCCAGTTCTTTCCGATTTCGAGGCCTTTCAGGCCTGGCGCGCCGACCAGTCCCGCTGGCTGCCGGTGGTATCAGACATCGCGCATGGCCACGGCTTGAAGCCGGCGGCGCCGCATGTTTTCGCGACCGGTACCAACCTCGTCATCGGCCTCGGCGATGACCTGATCCTGAAGCTCTTTCCGCCAATCCTTCGCGGCCAGTTTGTCTCCGAGCGCGCATCGCTGAGGCAGTTACGCGGACAATTGAGCATCCCGATTCCGGAAATCCTGTTCGAAGGCGAGCGCGACGGCTGGCCCTATCTCATCATCACGCGGCTGCACGGTGTCGTCGGCTCCGAGGTCTGGCCGAGGCTGCCTGAAGACCAGAAGGAACGCGTGCTTGCGCAGATCGGCGCGGCCATCGCCGAAGTGCAGCGCGCCCCGCTCGGAGAACTCGCAAACATCGAGCCGCAATGGGACCGGTTCATATCCAGGCAAATCGAGGGCTGCCACGCGCGGCACGAGCGCCTCGGGATGTCAAAGAAGTTTCTCGATGGCTTCGACGACATCCTGCGCGATGCCGCGACGCTTATTCCGCTGGATAAGCCGCCGGTCATCCTGACCGGCGAATACATTCCGGAGAACTTCTTGTTGAGCCAGCAAGGCACCGGCTGGCGCCTGTCGGGGCTGTTTGATTTCGGCGACGTGATGACCGGCTGGGGCGAATATGACCTGCTGGGTCCGAGCGCGTTCATGGCCGCGGGAAACCCACGGCGGATGCGCAGCCTGTTCGAAGGGTTCGGATGCGCGCCCGCCGATATCAATCCGGCCATGAAACGGCGGCTGATGGCGCTGATGCTGTTGCATCGGGCCAGCGATCCGGTCCGGCATATCTGCATCGAGGACTGGCAGGGCAGGGCCGGCAACCTTTCCGAATTGCAGGACCTGGTGTGGCCGGTTTGACGGGTGCGACGAAACCGCACATCAAAGAGGCGTACAAAATTTCTGCTTAAAGAGCGGGCAATTATGCATCTTTGTATGCAATTTGAAGCTCGCTTCGTCGAGACAATTTGGTCAGATAATTGATATTGCTATGTAATATCAATTACCTAGCGAGAGGTTAGCCCTTCATTAAGGTTTGGCACGAACCTTGCGATTCCCAGTTCCAAAGCCGTTCCCCTCAGGCGTTGGAGCATCACATGAAGCGTCGCGATTTCCTGAAATCCGTCACCGGGGTCGCCGCCGGCGCTCTGGTGCCGGCGCCGGCCATTTTCTCACCCGCCAAGGCCGATGCGCGGTCGGAGACGCTTCTGATCGTCTCGGAAGGCGGTCCAAACAACCTCGACATCCATGGCGTCGGCACCAACGTGCCCGGCTATGAAGTGTCGTGGAATTGCTACGACCGCCTGATCACCCATGAGATGAAGAGCGGTCCCGGCGGCGTGCCGTATTACGACCGCGACAAGTTCAAGGGCGAACTCGCCGACGACATGAAGATCGACGACATGTCGGTGACCTTCAAGCTGAAGAAGAACGCGAAATTCCACGACGGCACGCCGGTCGCGGCCAAGGACGTCAAATGGTCGCTCGATCGAGCGGTCTCGGTCGGCGGCTTTCCGACCTTCCAGATGAGCGCGGGCTCGCTGACCAAGCCCGAGCAGTTCGTTGTCGTCGACGACAACACCGTACGCGTCGACTTTGCCAAGAAGGACCGGCTGACGATCCCCGACCTCGCGGTCATCGTACCCTGCGTCGTCAATTCCGAGCTCGTGAAGAAGAATGCGAGCGAGAAGGACCCCTGGGGTCTCGAATACACAAAACAGCAGACCGCGGGCTCGGGCGCCTACAAGCTGTCGAAGTGGACCGCCGGCACCGAAGTCATCATGGAGCGCAACGACGCCTGGGTCGGTGGCCCCCTGCCGAAGATCAAGCGCGTGATCTGGCGCATGGTGCCGCAGGCCGGCAACCGCCGCGCGCTGCTGGAGCGCGGCGACGCTGACATCTCCTATGAATTGCCGTTCAAGGATTTCCAGGAGATGAAGGCCAATGGCAAGCTCAACGTGGTGTCGCTGCCGTTCTCCAACGGCATCCAGTATATCGGCATGAACGTCACCAAGCCGCCGTTCGACAATCCCAAGGTGCGCCAGGCGATCGCCTACGCGCTTCCCTATCAAAAAATCATGGACGTCGTGCTGTTCGGCCTCGCCAATCCGATGTTCGGCGCGTCCGCCGACAAGGCCACCGAAGTGGCGTGGCCGCAGCCGACCAAATATTCCACCGATATGGCCAAGGCGAAGGCGCTGCTGGCGGAAGCCGGCTACGCCAACGGTTTCGAGACCACGATCTCGTTCGATCTCAATTTCGCCGGGGTCAACGAGCCGCTCTGCGTGCTGGTGCAGGAGAGCCTCGCCCAGATCGGCATCAAGGCCACGATCAACAAGATCCCTGGCGCCAATTGGCGTACCGAGTTGAACAAGAAGGAGATGCCGCTCTACACCAACGTGTTCTCGGGCTGGCTCGATTACCCCGAATACTTCTTCTACTGGTGCTATCACGGCAACAATTCCGTCTTCAACACCATGAGCTACAAGTCGCCGGAGATGGACAAGCTGATCGACGGCGCGCGCAACGCGGCCTCGACCGGCGACAAGGCGGCCTACGACAGCGACGTGAAGGGTTTCGTCGATCTCGCCTACAAGGATATCCCGCGCATTCCGCTGTATCAGCCCTTCGTCAACGTCGCGATGCAGAAGAACATCTCCGGCTATCAATACTGGTTCCACCGAAGGCTCGACTATCGCGCGCTGGTGAAGGCGTAATCCGCCATGCTGACCATGATCGGCAAGCGGCTGATGTTTGCGATCCCGTCGTTGATCGGGGTCGTGATCGTGACGTTCCTGCTGACGCGGGCGCTGCCCGGCGATCCCGCCGCGTATTTTGCCGGGCCGGCCGCGACCAAGGAGGCGGTCGAGCAGATCCGGAAAAAACTCGGCCTCGACAAGCCGCTAATCGAACAGTTCTTCCGCTACACCAACGATCTCGCCCATGGCGATTTCGGCAATTCGCTGACCACCGGCCAGCCCGTCGCCGCCGAAATCCGCAATCGCCTGCCGGCTTCTGCCGAGCTGACGCTGCTCGGCCTGTTTGTTTCCATCGTGATCGCTATCCCGCTTGGCGTGCTGGCCGCCACCCGGCCCGGCTCGTGGATCGACCACCTCTGCCGGATAACGACGACGGCCGGCGTGTCGCTGCCGGTGTTCTTTACCGGCTTGGTGCTGGTCTATGTCTTCTATTTCCGGCTCGGCTGGTCGCCGGCGCCGCTCGGCCGGCTCGATGTGTTCTACAGCGCGCCGCCGACGGTGACCGGCTTCTATCTGATCGACACCCTGATCGCGCGCGACCTCGAGGCGTTTCGTTCCGCGCTGAGCCAGCTGATCCTCCCCGCAACGACGCTGGCGATCTTCTCGCTGGCGCCGATCGCGCGCATGACGCGGGCCTCAATGCTGGCGGTGCTGGCCTCGGATTTCGTCCGCACCGCGCGCGCCAGCGGCCTGTCGCCGGGCACCGTGATCGTCACTTACGCCTTCCGTAACGCGATGCTGCCCGTGATCACCACGCTCAGCATGGTGTTCTCGTTCCTGCTCGGGGCCAACGTGCTGGTGGAGAAAGTCTTCGCCTGGCCCGGCATCGGCTCCTACGCCGTGGAAGCCCTGATCTCGTCGGACTTCGCGCCGGTGCAAGGCTTCGTGCTGACCATGGCGGTCATGTACGTGCTGCTCAATCTGATCATCGACATTCTGTATGGCGTGATCGATCCGCGCGTGAGATTGGAAGGGTAATAAGCATGAGCACCGTTGCGCCTGCCGTTGAACCTGTCGGTCCCGCGCGAACCTCGGGACTATCGGCGATCTTCGAACATACCCGCTATGTTCTCGGCGAGAACCGCGTCACCGCCTTTGCCTTCGGGCTGCTGGTCGTGATCCTGTTCGCGGCGATATTCGGCCCCTATGTTGTTCCCTATGATCCGCTGGCAAGCGACACTTCAGCCGCGCTGAAGGCGCCGTCGGCGGCGCACTGGTTCGGCACCGATCAATTGGGCCGCGATATCTTCAGCCGCGTCATCGTGGCCACACGGCTGGATGTGTTCATCGCGGTGGCTTCCGTGGCGCTGGTGTTCCTGATGGGCGGGCTTGCCGGCATCGCCGGCGGCTATTTCGGCGGCTGGACCGACCGCATCGTCGGCCGCATCGCAGATACCATCATGGCGTTTCCGCTGTTCGTGCTGGCGATGGGCATCGTCGCTGCGCTGGGCAATACCGTGCAGAACATCATCATCGCGACCGCGATCGTGAATTTCCCGCTCTATGCCCGCGTCGCCCGCGCCGAGGCCAATGTCCGCCGCAATGCCGGCTTCGTGCAGGCGGCCCGATTGTCCGGCAATGGCGAGTTCCGGATTCTGCTGGTGCACATCCTGCCCAACATCATGCCGATCATGATCGTGCAGATGTCGCTGACCATGGGTTACGCGATCCTCAACGCCGCAGGCCTGTCGTTCATCGGCCTTGGCGTGCGGCCGCCGACCGCCGAATGGGGCATCATGGTCGCGGAGGGCGCCGGCTTCATGGTGTCGGGCGAATGGTGGATCGCGCTGTTCCCGGGCCTCGCGCTGATGATCGCGGTATTCTGCTTCAACCTGCTTGGCGATGGTCTGCGCGATATCGTCGATCCGCAGCGCAGAACTTGAGGGCGAGCCAATGACCGCGCAGCCATTGCTCGACGTCAACGACCTCACGGTGGAATTCGCCACACGGCGCGGCATCGTCAAGGCGGTGCAGCACGTCAACATCTCCGTGGCCAAGGGCGAGACCCTCGGCATCGTCGGCGAGTCCGGCTCCGGCAAGTCGGTGACATCTTACGCTGTGATGCGGATCCTCGACCGCGCCGGCAAGATCGCCGAGGGCTCGGTGATGTTTTCCGGCATCGACGTCAAGGCCGCGACTGAGAACCAGATGCGGGATTTGCGCGGCCGCGAAATCTCGATGATCTTCCAGAACCCGCGCGCGGCGCTCAATCCGATCCGCAAGGTCGGCGACCAGATTGAGGATGTGCTGCGCCAGCATGTGCAGTCAGCGGCCAGTGATCGCGGCGAGAAGGCGATCGAAGCGCTGGAACAGGTCAAGATCGCGCGGCCGCGCGAGCGGTACCACGCCTATCCGTTCGAGCTTTCCGGCGGCATGTGCCAGCGCGTCGTGATCGCGCTGGCGCTGGCCTGCAATCCGCAGCTTCTGATCGCAGACGAGCCGACCACCGGCCTTGACGTCACGACGCAGAAAGCCGTGATGGATTTGATCGTCGAACTCACAAAACGGCGCGGCATGTCGACCATCCTGATCACGCATGACCTTGGCCTTGCCGCCGCCTATTGCGATCGCGTGGTGGTGATGGAAAAGGGCCGCGTGGTCGAGACCGCGAAATCCGCCGACATCTTCGCCAACCCCGAACATGCCTACACCAAGAAGCTGATGCGCGCGACGCCGCGGCTCGGCGTCTCCTTGCGCGATCTGTTGCCGGAGGAAGACGCGGCGGCGCTGCCGGCGCTGACTTCAGCTGGGCCGGCCGACAACGAAACCAAGCCGCTGCTGCTGGTCGAGAAACTGGTGAAGGAGTATCCGCGCCAGGGCGCCACGGCCGTGCTCGGCAAGCTGTTCTCGCGCAAGCCGCCGGTCGAGGCCGAACTGTTCCGCGCGGTCGACGGCATCAGCTTTACGGTCGGCCACGGCGAGAGCGTCGGTCTGGTCGGTGAATCCGGCTGCGGCAAATCCACGACGTCGATGATGGTAATGCGGCTTCTCGACCAGACCTCGGGCCGTATCGTGTTCGACGGCGACGAGATCGGCTCCATGCTGCCCAACGCCTTTGCGCGGCTGCCGCTGCGCAAAAGCATCCAGATGGTGTTCCAGGATCCGACCGACAGCCTCAACCCACGCTTCACGGCGGCGCGCGCCATCGTCGATCCGATCATGCAGCTCGGCGACATCAGGGGACGCGACGCGCTGCGCGCCCGCTGCGAGGAACTCGCCGGGCTGGTCGGTCTCCCCATTAATCTGCTCGATCGCTTTCCGCATCAATTGTCCGGCGGCCAGAAGGCCCGCGTCGGCATCGCCCGCGCGATTGCGCTGCACCCAAAGCTCGTGATCCTCGACGAGCCGACCGCGGCGCTCGACGTCTCCGTGCAGGCGGTGGTGCTCAATCTGCTGCAGGACCTCAAGGCGTCGATGGGTATGAGTTATCTGTTTGTCTCCCATGATTTGAATGTGGTGCGCCTGTTGTGCGATCGTGTCATCGTGATGCGCGCGGGACGAATCGTGGAGCAGGGCCCGTCTGAACAGGTCTTGGGCAATCCGCAGGACGCCTATACAAAGGAGCTGCTGACGGCGATCCCGCATCCGCCGTTGCCGGTTCACTCATAAACCTGGATGGGAGCGAAATGGCCGAACCCCTGGACGATTATATCGACGCCGTCGCCAAAGCGCTGGCGCTGCCGGTGGAAGATTCCTGGCGGCCGGCGGTGCGCGCGAACCTCGAAGTATCGCTGAGACTGGCGCGGCTGGTCGATGAATTTGCATTGCCCGACGAAACCGAGCCCGCCAGTGTCTTCGCAGCCTGATCGCGCCATGACCGTTCAACAGACCGCTCAAGAGATCGCGCAGGCCGTGAGCGGTGGCAGGATGACCGCGCTTGCGGCGACCGAAGACGCGCTGGCGCGGATCGCCAAACATGATTCCGTTCTGAACTCCTTCACTGACGTGACCGCGGATCGCGCGCGGGCCAAGGCGCGCGCGGTCGATGCGGCGATTGCGGCGGGACAAAAGGTGGGCCCGCTCGCGGGCGTGCCATTCGCGGTGAAAAACCTGTTCGACGTCAAGGGCCTGCCGACGCGCGCAGGCTCGAAGATCAACCGCGACCTTGCGCCGTCGTCGCGCGATGCGACGCTGGTCGAGCGCATGGAGGCGGCGGGCGCCGTCCTGGTCGGCGCGCTCAACATGGGCGAATACGCCTACGACTTCACCGGCGAGAACGTCCATGACGGCCCGTCGCGCAATCCGCACGATCCGACGCGCATGACGGGCGGCTCCTCCGGTGGTTCCGGCAGTTCGGTCGGTGGCGGCCTGGTGCCGATCGCGCTGGGCTCGGATACCAACGGTTCGATCCGGGTGCCGTCGTCGTTCTGCGGGATCTTTGGCTTGAAGCCGACCTACGGCCGTCTGTCGCGGGCGCGCTCGTTTCCGTTCGTGGCGAGCTTCGATCATCTCGGACCTTTTGCGCGCAGCGTCGGCGATCTCGCGCTGGCCTACGATGCGATGCAGGGGCCTGATGCGGATGACGCCGCGTGCACCACGCGGCCGCTCGAGCCCGTGACGTCACAGCTCACGCAAGGCATCGGTGGGTTGCGTGTCGCAATAGCCGGCGGCTATTTCCAGAAGAACGTGTTTCCGGAGGCCGTCGAGGCCGTGGCGCGCGTTGCCAAGGCGCTAGGTGCGACGCAGGCGATTGAAATCCCCGAGGCTGCGCGCGCGCGGGCCGCAGCTTACGTCATCTCCACCACCGAGGGCGCGTCACTGCATCTTGATCGCCTGCGCAAGCGCCCGAACGATTTCGATCCGGCGGTGCGCGATCGCCTGATCGCGGGCGCGATGGTGCCGGCGCCGCTGGTCGATCGCGCGCAGAAATTCCGCCGCTGGTATCGCACGCAGGTGCTGGAGCTGTTCAAGTCGGTCGACGTGATCATCGCGCCGGCGACGCCCTGCACCGCGCCAAAACTCGGCCAGGTGACCTTCAAGCTCGACGGCGTCGAACTGCCGGTGCGCGCCAATATCGGCATCCATACCCAGCCGATTTCGTTCATCGGGCTTCCCGTGGTCGCGGTGCCGGTGCCGCTGGCGCCGATGCCGATCGGGGTTCAGATCATCGCCGCACCGTGGCGCGAGGATATCGCGCTTCGCGTCGCTTATGCGCTGCAGCAATCCGGCGTTGCTGCGGCGCCTGCGCCAAGAGGACTTTAGCCATGGATATCGATCTTCCCGACGTGCTCACTGAGGTGTCAGCGCAATTCGCGCGCTATGAAACGGCGCTGGTGTCGAACGACGTCGCGGTGCTGGACGAATTGTTCCGCAACGATCCCCACACGCTGCGCTACGGCATCAACGAAAATCTCTACGGCTATGAGGCGATCATGGCGTTCCGCGCCGGCCGCTCGCCGGTGGGGCTGATGCGTACGACCGACAAGACCGTGATCACCACCTATGGCCGCGATACCGCGGTCGCCTCGACGTTATTTTATCGCGACGTGTGGAGCGGCAAGAAGGTGGGGCGCCAGATGCAGACCTGGATACGGTTTCCCGAGGGGTGGAGAATCGTCGCCGCCCATGTCAGCATCATTGACGAGCCGGCCTCGTAAAGGGATCGGAGTCGAAGGGATTTTGGGTCAAACGACATGAGCCTTGACGATCTTCCAACGCGCATCCCGCAAGCCGGCCTAGAGTCCGAGCCGGTGGTGCGGCGTGTCGACCGCGCCTCGCCGCAGGCGGACAAGGTCACGCGCGCGGAGGAATTGCGGCTGCAGCTTGCCGACGAGATCGTGCGCGGGGTGCTGGCGCCGGGATCGGGGCTGGATGAGACCGATATTGCGCGGCGCTTCAGCGTGTCGCGGACGCCGGTGCGCGAGGCGCTACGGCAGCTGGTGGCGAGCGGCCTGGTCGAATCCCGCGCCCATCGCGGCGCCGTGGTGGCCCAGCCGTCGATCGAGCGTCTGACTGAAATGTTCGAGGCGATGGCGGAGCTGGAAGCGCTGTGCGCAGGACTCGCCGCGGAGCGGATGCCGGCCGCGGAACGCCAGAAGCTGGAGGCGATCCACGAGGAACTGCGGGTGCTGAGCTATGCCGGCAATCCCGAGCGGTTCCACGAAGTCAACGAGCGCTTTCACAACGCAATCTATGCCGGCTCGCAAAACGGCTATATCGCCGAGATGACCTTGGCGACGCGGGTGCGGGTGCAGCCGTTCCGCCGCGCCCAGTTCCGCAATCTCGGGCGGCTGGCAAAATCGCACGCCGAGCACGACCGCGTCGTGGTCGCGATCATGCGCGGCGACAAAACCGGCGCGGCGGGCGCGATGCGCGCGCATATCGAACTGGTACGCGGGGAGTATGAGATTTACGCGGTGTCGCATCCGTAGAGGCGCTCTTCCTTACCTCGCCCCGCTTGCGGGGAGAGGTCGGATCGCCTCGGCGATGCGAAGCATCGTCCGGTGCGATCCGGGTGAGGGGGGTACAGGTCCCCCGACAATCTTTGCTCGGAGAGAGGCCCCTCACCCCAACCCTCTCCCCGCAAGAGCGGGGCGAGGGAGTATCAAACCTTCTGAGCCATGAACGCGCGCCAGCCGCCGAATGCTGAAATATCGCGCGCGCCGCTCACCGCGGCCGGTTCGACCAAAAATCCCTTCACGCCGCGGCCGTCAGCCAAACGAACGGTTCCGATCGACAGCGGTGGCGGAATCGCGGCGACGAACTTTCCGAATGAAGCCGCCGACAGCGCCCAGAGTTCGAGCTTGATCTGATATCCCGCGCCCGCCTCGACGCGCAGCATGCCGGGTTTTGGCGGCGTGGTGTCGAGCGCATAGAGCTTGTAGTCCGGCGCGGTCGAGGCTTCTTCCAGCAGGCGTCCGCCGAGATCAGTCAGTTCGCCGTTCAGCGCCATGCCGGAGAGATGCGCGCCGACCGCCGCGATCGCGATTTCGTCGCCACTCAGTTGCGGCGACAATGCTGCGAGCGGCGGCTGCGTCAGGTCCTTGGCACCCATCTTCAGTCCGGTATCGGCGTGGAAGGCGCGGCCGATGCTGGCGAGCTGCGCGTCATGTCCGGCAGGCGCGAGCAGCGTGATGCCGAACGGAATGCCGTCGGACCGCATCGCGGATGGCAGCGCCAGCCCGCAGAGATCGAGCAGGTTGACGAAATTGGTGTAGGTGCCGAGCCGGCTATTGAGCTCGATCGGATTGGCCAGCACCTGCGCGGTCGAGTAGGCGGTCGGCGCGGTCGGCAGCACCAGCGCATCGACATTGCCAAAGGTGCGCTCGGCGACGCGCCGCAGCGCCTGCAGCCGGTAGAGCGCGGCGAACGTATCGGCTGCGGTCGGCCGCGCGCCGGCTATGGTGATCTCGCGCGTGACGGGATGAATCGAATCCGGCGACGACGCCAGGAGATCGCGGATCACCAGATAGCGCTCGGCGACCCACGGCCCCTCATAGAGTAGCTGCGCGGTCTCATAAAACGGCTCGAGATCGAATTCGACCAGCGTCGCGCCCAGCAAGGTCCAGCGCTTCAGCGCCTCGCCATAGGCCTGCTCCGACTCACGGTCGCCGAAGAAGACCAATTGACCGTCGCGGGGAACGCCGAGCCGGAGTTGTCCGGGAAATGCCGTGACCGCGCCGAGCGGCCGGTCGCGTGAAAACGGATCGGCGTCATCAGGGCCGGCCATCGCTGATAGTGCCGTCACGGCGTCGTCCACCGTGAGCGCGAACACCGAAACGCAATCCAGCGTGCGGCAGGCCGGCACCATTCCGGCATTGGAGATCAGCCCGAGGCTCGGCTTCAACCCGACGATGTTGTTGAGCATCGCCGGCACACGGCCACTTCCTGCCGTGTCGGTGCCGAGCGCGAGCGGCACTAACCCAGCTGACACCGCGACCGCCGATCCCGAACTCGATCCGCCTGGGATGAGATCGTTGCGGACCGGGTTGACCGGGGTGCCATAGGGCGAGCGCAGGCCGACCAGGCCGGTCGCAAACTGATCGAGATTGGTCTTGCCGATGATGATGGCGCCGGCCGCGCGCAGTTTTGCGACCGCGGTGGAGTCCCGCGTCGGCAGATAGGAAAAGGCCGGGCAGGCGGCCGTGGTCGGCAGGCCCAGCGCATCGATATTGTCCTTCACCGCGACCGGCACGCCCAGCAGCGGAAGCGTCGCCGGATCGTTTGCGCTCAGCGCTTGCGCTTCCGCCAGCGCGTCCTTTTCGTCGCGCAGGGAGATGAACACGGCGGGATCGTTGTGGTCGCGGATGCGCTGATAGCTGCGCGCGACGGTTTGGGCCGGCGTCATGGTGCCGGCGCGGTGCGCGGCGACGATCGCAGCAACGGTTTCGGTCACGTGATGCCCGTCCTGGGTTGGCTGAGGTCAGTCACCATCGACTTACCAAAGCGAGGAGTTCCATCCGGATTGAAGCAAGCGATGTGCCATTGTGTACAATACGGGATGCAAACGGAGAGACGCAAATAACCCTGCAATGTCTGTAGTTTAATATGATTATCAGGAAACGATGCCGGCTCGCTATCCAGGCACGGAGCGTTGTCATTGCCTAATTTGTAGGCGGCATCGCTACCAACGCAGCTTGGAGCTCGCAGCGCCCCGAGCGCTCAGGTGAACGCCGCGAGGATCCGCAGCAAGTGCTCCCGATTCTCGGCCCCGATCTTCGCGGCGACGTGGCGCTCATGTTCGGCCGCGAGCAGCTTGAATTGCCGCAGCGATGCCTGGCCCCGTGCGGTCAGGTGCAGCGCGTGGGAACGGCGGTCGGTCCTGGATTGGACGCGGCGCACCAGCTTGCGGTCTTCGAGACTGTCCAGGAGGTGCACCAGCCGGGCGCGCTCGATCCCGAGCCGTTTGGCGACCGCCATCTGGCTCAGGCCCGGATTGGCGCCGATCACCGTCAGCACCGAATACTGCGTCGGCTTGATATCGACCGCCGCCAGCGTCCGGATGAAATCCTGAAAGATCCAGATCTGGAAGCGCCGCACCGCGTAGCCGGCATGGCCGACCAGCCCGTCGAGGCCGACCTCGATATTCTGCTCCTGGCGGCGTGCCTTGCCATTTCCGCCGCGCTTGCCGTTCGCGGAAACCGGGGTTTTCAAGGCTGGTTGGGCCGCTCTGTTGGACACATCGTTTCTCCCGGCGTCGCTCCCCTTCTAGCGCTTTGCAGCGGCGAAGGAAATATTGTTGTTGACGACAACAATTGTTGCGACCAACAATATGCGCAAGAGCGGCCCACAGAGGCCGGCGGCCGATGGGCCGCGCGAGGAGGAAACCGATGACGACAGCCGCCGCCACAGGCCGCGACCAATCCGAAGCGCTGTTTGCGAAGCCCGCGATCTCTGCCGATCGCCGCACGGACGGCAGCATCATCCTGAAATCGACGGTGCCGCTGAAGCCAGGCGCGCGCTGCGTCGGCGACTGGCTCGAACATTGGGCCCGGCAGACGCCCGAGCGGATTTTTCTTGCCGACCGCAAGACACCAGATGTGCCTTGGAACACCGTCACTTATGCCGGTGCATTGCGGCAGGTTCGCTCGGCCGCGGCGTGGATTCTGGCGCAGGAGCTAAGCGCGGAACGGCCATTGGTGATCCTGTCCGACAACAGCGTCGACCATGCATTGTTAGCGCTGGCCGCGCAGCATGTCGGCGTACCCTCGGCGGCGATCTCGCCGGCCTATTCGCTGATGTCCAGGGATTTCGACAAGCTCAAGGGCATGATCAGTCTGCTCGGGCCCGGCGCGATCTATGTCTCCAGCGCCAAACCATTCGCGGCGGCGCTCGCGGCGATTGCACCGCTGCATTCGGCAAAAATTGTCAGCAGCGATCCCAGCGATAGCGACGTGATCCCATTCCCAAAGATCGCGGCGACACCGGAAACGCCGGTCGTCGAAAAAGCCTTCAAGGCCGTCACGCCGGACACAATTGCAAAGTTCCTGTTCACCTCGGGTTCGACCGGCACGCCGAAGGCTGTGATCAACACCCAGCGCATGCTGACCTCGAGCCAGCAGGCCAAGGCGCAGACCTGGACGTTCCTGGAAGCGGCGCGCGACGATCTCGTGATCCTCGACTGGCTGCCCTGGAGCCATACGTTCGGCGCCAACCACAATTTCAATCTGGTGCTGCGCAATGGCGGCACGCTCTATGTCGACGGCGGCAAGCCGGCGCCGGGGCTGTTCGCGACTTCGCTGGCGAACCTGCGCAGCGTGATGCCGACGGTCTATTTCAACGTGCCGCGCGGCTTCGACATGCTGATCGCGGCGCTGCGCAGTGACGAGGAACTGCGCCAAAAATTCTTTGGCGAGGTGAAGTTCGCGTTCTATGCGGGGGCGGCGCTGCCGCAGAATCTCTGGGATGCGCTGGAGGAACTCTCGATCAAAACCAGCGGCCGCGCGCTGCCGATGGTGTCGGCCTGGGGCTCGACCGAAACCTCGCCGCTCGCGACCGACTGCCATTTCCAGGCCAGGCGCTCCGGCAATATCGGCGTGCCGATATCAGGCACCGAACTGAAGCTGGTTCCGTCAGGCGACAAGCTCGAGGTGCGGGTGCGCGGACCGAATGTCACGCCCGGCTACTGGAAGGCGCCGGAACTCACCGCGCAGGCGTTCGATGCGGAAGGCTTTTATTTGATCGGCGACGCCGTGACCTTTGCCGATCCCGAGCGGCCAGAACTCGGATTGTTTTTCGACGGCCGCGTCGCCGAGGATTTCAAGCTCAACTCCGGTACCTGGGTCAATGTCGGCACGCTGCGCGTCGCCGGCATCGCAGCACTCGCGCCGCTGGCGCAGGATATTGTCGTCACCGGACATGGCGGCGATGAAGTCCGCTTTCTGGTGTTCCCCAACATCGCCGCTTGTCGTGCCCATGCCGGTCTGCCCGACAACGCCGTCGCCGATGAGGTCATCGGCCACGAAAAAGTTCGCGCCGCGATCGGGCAGGGTCTCGCCAAACTGAAAGCGCAGGGCGACAACTCGTCCGGCCACGCCACGCGCGCGCTGCTGCTGGCCGAGCCCGCCTCCGTCGATGGCGGCGAGATCACCGACAAGGGCTACATCAACCAGCGCGCGGTGCTGACCCGCCGGGCAGGTGCGGTGGCGACGCTGGACGACGGCGCGTCGACCGAGTGGATCGGCTGCGCCGGCTAAGCTTCAAGAGGCGCCGCTGCGCGAAAGTTCGCTCCGGTAGGCTTCGACCAGCCGCGTCAGCATGTGAAGAAATGCCGCCCGCTCTGGCGTGCTGAGCGGGGCGAGCGTGTGTTCGTTGAAGATCTCGCCAGCCCGGCTTGCCTCATCGGCCCGCCTTTGCCCGGCCGCGCTGAGCGAAAGCTCGACCGCGCGCTTGTCGCGGGACGATCGCTTGCGCCTCACGATGCCGGCCTCCTCCATGGCAGACAGGATCTTCACGAGGTTAGGCAGTTGCATCTTGAGCACGGCGGCGAGTTCGCTCTGCGTCACGGCCTCGTTGTCGCGCACGGTCATGAGGATGGAATATTCGACCGGCGACACTTCCAGCGCCTGGAAGTGCCGGAAAAAAGCTTCGAAATTCAGCAGCTGCAGGATCCGGATCATGAACCCGGGCGTCTGCTGTAACGCGCTCAGATCGAGCGACTTTTTCCTGTCATCGGCGGTTTCAACCAGCGGGGATTTTTTCGCCGCGGCGCGGCTGCGGGGCTTTTGCATTTGTTCAGTGATTCCCGGTCGAGATTGACTCTCCGAAAAATACTTATATTATATAAGTAATTTCGGCAGCGTGAAGATTGCCTTTTGGGTTTGTAAACACAAGGAGGCCCTGATGGGTTATGTTTTTTCGCGGCTGAAGACGCCGCTCGTCGCTGCGACCGCTGTGCTGCTCGTCTCCGGCGCGCAGGCGCAGGAAAAAGTCCGCATCGGTATCCTGAACGATCAGTCCGGCGTGTTCGCGACCTACCAGGGCATCGGTTCGGTGGTCGCGGCCCAGATGGCGGTCGAGGATTACGGCGGCAAGGCCGCCGGCAAGGTCGTCGAGGTGGTCGCGGCCGACCACCAGAACAAGCCTGACATCGGCGTCGGCATCGCCCGGCGCTGGTATGAAAACGAAAGCGTCGATGCGATCTTCGATCTGCCGAACTCGGCGATCGCGCTCGCGGTCGCAGGCATTAGCGAACAGAAAAACAAGGTGTTCATCGGCTCCGGCGCCGGAACCGTGCTGCTGACCGGCGCGAAATGCACCCCCAACACCGTACACTGGACCTACGACACCTACGCCTATGGGCACGGTCTCGGCAAGGCGGTGGTGGCGAAGGGCGGCAAGAAATGGTTCTTCCTCACCGCTGACTATGCGTTCGGTCACGACCTCGAAAAGCAGGCGATGGAAGCGGTCAAGGCCGCCGGCGGCGAGGTGGTCGGCGCCGTCCGCCATCCGCTGGGGACGGCGGATTACGCCTCCTTCCTGCTGCAGGCCCAAGGCTCCGGCGCTGATATCGTCGGCATCGCCAATGCCGGCGACGACACCATTACGTCGATGAAGCAGGCGGCCGAATTCGGCCTCACCCAGAAGCAGAAGCTGGTCGGCCTGATCCTTGGCATGAACGGGTTGCCGGCGCTGACGCTGAAGGCGGCGCAGGGCGCGCAGATCATGAACCCGTTCTACTGGGATCTGAACGACGGCACCCGCAGCTTCGCCAAGCGTTTCTCCGAGCGTCATCCGCAGAAGAATTATCCCAACGACATGCAGGCCGGCGTCTATGCCTCGGTGATTCATTACCTCAAGGCCGTCGACAAGGCCGGCGGCGCCACCGACGGCAAGGTGGTTGTCGAAGCGATGAAGGCGATGCCAACCGACGATCCCCTGTTCGGCAAGGGTTTCATTCGCGCCGACGGACGAAAAATCCATCCGCTCTACCTGCTCGAGGTCAAGAAGCCGGATGAGTCGCAGTCGAAATGGGACCTTTTGAAAGTGGTCGGCACGATCAAAGGCGAGGACGCATTCCGGCCCGAGAAGGACGGCGGCTGTCCGCTGTCGAAATAGACGGCGCGCCGCAGCGCGCGGCGATCGTTAGGGTCTGGCCGAAAAAGCAGCCAGTACTGTCTGAGCCTTCCTTAGCTGTCAGATTTCCTCCTTCGTCATGGCCGGGCTTGTCCCGGCCATCTACGTCTTTCGTGCTTAAAGGATGCAAAGACGTGGATGCCCGGCACAAGGCCGGGCATGACGAGCGTAGCCGCATGCAGCAGGGCCAAAGTTCCCGACCGAGCATTTCGTTGCTTTAGCAACTCTATATTGTTGCCACGGCAACTAATTCGTGCCAGTCTCTCGGTCAATGATGGCCGCAGAAGCAGTCCAGCTGCCGGGTCTCGCAGGGAGGTATGGATGGGCGAAAGCCAAAGCGGGTCACGGAACGCCGCCGTGTCATCCGCGGCGCGGACCGGTGCGCTTCATATGAAATGGTCGTTGCCGGACAGCCTATGGGCCGCCGACGCCCTTGACGGCATCGAGATTGCCGTGGACGCGGCGCAGCAGGTCGATCAGCACCTCCCGCTCGTCCTTGCGCAGGACGGACAGCAGCCGTCGTTCGCGTTCGAGCGCGGCGACGATGACCTTGTCGTGGGTCGCGCGTCCCTTCGCGGTCAGCGATATCGAATGGGTGCGACCGTCGTCCGGCGCGGTCCGGATCGCGACAAGCCCCCGTTTTTGCAGCATCGAGAGCGTGCGGCTGACCGGTCCCTTGTCGAAGCCGATCACGTGGCAGATGCGCGAGGCCGGAATGCCGGGCTCGATCGCCAGCAGCGACATGATCCGCCATTCCGTGACGTTGACGCCGAAATTGCGCTGATAGAACGCCGTGGCGCTGTTCGAGAGCTTATTGGCGATGAAGGTGATGAACGCCGGAACGTAGCGCTCGAGATCGAGGGTCGGGCCGTCATCGGCATCTGCGACCTCCGCCGGTCTCTGCCGGCGCGCATTCCTGGCGGGTGGTTGACTGCTCATGTCCCTGATCATCGCTGCAAACGCTGGGCTTGAGAGATAGAGACATGCGCCAGCTCTTTACAAGAACAAACTTTGGGAGGTCGGAATGAGTACATCAGGCTTCACGCCATCGGCGGGCGTGCCGCATATGGACATCGATCCGTTCTCGATCGAGTTCTTCGAAGACCCGCATCCCGCTCACGAGGTGCTCCGGGAAGCTGGGCCGGTCGTCTGGTTCGACAAGTGGAACGTCTACGGCGTCGCCCGCCATGCCGAGGTCCATGCCGTCCTCAACGATCCCCTGACCTTCTGCTCCAGCCGCGGCGTCGGCCTCAGCGACTTTGCGAAGGAAAAGGCCTGGCGGCCGCAAAGCATCATTCTGGAGGCCGATCCGCCGGAACATGCGCGCACACGGGCGGTGCTGAGCCGGGTGCTATCGCCGACGGTGATGAAGCAATTGCGCGGCAGCTTTGTCGCCGCCGCCGAATCCCGGGTCGAAGCGCTGCTCGCCAAAGGCAGCTTCGACGCCATCGCCGACCTCGCCGAGGCCTATCCGTTGTCCGTGTTTCCCGATGCGCTCGGACTCAAGCCGGAGGGGCGCGAAAACCTGCTGCCCTATGCGAGCCTTGTCTTCAACTCGTTCGGGCCGCCGAACAAGCTGCGTCAGGACGCGATCGAGCGCTCGGCGCCGCATCAGGCCTATGTCGCCGACCAATGCCAGCGTGAAAATCTCGCGCCCGGCGGTTTCGGCGCCTGCATCCATGCCCGCGCCGATGCCGGCGATATCACGGCCGCGGAAGCGCCATTGCTGGTGCGCTCGCTGCTCAGCGCCGGCCTCGATACCACGGTCAACGGCATCGGCGCCGCGGTCTATTGCCTGGCGCGTTTTCCCGATCAATGGGCACGGCTGCGGAGCGACCCAACGCTGGCGCGCAACGCCTTTGAGGAGGCGGTGCGCTTCGAAAGCCCGGTGCAGACGTTCTTCCGGACCACCACACGGGACGTCGAGATCAGCGGGTCGCGGATCGGCGAGGGCGAGAAAATCCTGATGTTCCTCGCCGCAGCCAACCGCGATCCGCGGCGATGGGACCGGCCTGACGAATATGACGTGACGCGCAAGACCAGTGGCCACGTCGGTTATGGCTCCGGCATTCACATGTGCGTCGGCCAGCTGGTCGCGCGGCTGGAAGGCGAGGCGGTGCTTTCGGCGCTGGCAAAACGGGTCAGTGCGATCGAGATCACGGGGCCGGCGACGCGGCGTTTCAATAACACGCTGCGGGGCCTCGAAAGCCTGCCCGTGTCCATCAAAGCAGCGTGAGCCTGATCATGCCGACCATCATTTTCAATCGTCCCGACAACCGTTCCGAACGCATCGACGCGAGCGTCGGCGCCAGCGTCATGCAGGTCGCAACCACGCACGGCGTCGACGAGATCGTGGCCGAGTGCGGTGGCAACGCGATGTGCGCGACCTGCCATGTCTATGTCGATGAGGGCTGGATCGCGCGGCTCGCGCCCATGAGCGAGGAGGAGGACGAGCTGCTCCACGGCGTCGCCGCCGAGCGGCTGCCGAACAGCCGGCTGTCCTGCCAGATCAAAATCACGCCGGAACTCGACGGCCTCATCGTGCGGCTGCCGGACCGGCAGATCTGAATTCAAACCCGGCGCAGTCCGGGAACAACAACGATCACATCCATAGGAAGAGAATGATGAAGAATATCAGGGTCTATCTGGCGCTCGCGCTATCCTGCGCCGCGTTCGGACCGGCGCGGGCGGAGATTTCCGAAAACGTCGTCCGGATCGGCGTGCTCAACGACATTTCCGGCATCTTCCAGGACACCAACGGCATGGGGTCGGTGGAAGCCGCGCGCATGGCGGCGGAGGACTTTGGCGGCGGGGCTAAGAACATCAAGGTCGAGATCGTCTATGCCGATCACCAGAACAAGGCTGACGTCGGTCAGGGGATCGCGCGCAAATGGCTCGATGTCGAGGGTGTCGATGCCATCGTCGATGTGCCCAATTCGGCGGTCGGGCTCGCCATCAATGCGCTGGTGCGGGACTCCCGCATGACGTTCTTGGCGTCATCGACAGCGAGCTCCGACCTCACCGGCAAGGCCTGTTCGCCCAACACCATTCAATGGGTCAACGACGCGTGGGCCACCGGCAACACCACGGCGGCGGCGATGATGGGGCGCGGCGGCAAGGACTGGTACTTCGTCACGGTCGACTATGCGCTCGGCAAGGGCATCGAGGCCGAGGCCACCAACTACATCGAAAAGAATGGCGGCAAAGTGCTGGGCTCGAGCAAGCATCCGCTCGGTACGTCGGACTTCGCGTCGTTCCTGCTGCAGGCGCAGAGCTCCAAGGCCAAGGTGATCGGCCTTGCCAATGCCGGCGGCGACACCATCAATGCGGTCAAGCAGGCCAATGAGTTCGGTATCCAGCAGAGCGGCCAGACCATGGTGGCGTTCCTGTTGTTCGTCAACGACGTGCACGGCATGGGATTGAAGATCGCGCAGGGGCTGCAACTGCTGGAGGCGTTTTACTGGGACATGGATGACGACACCCGTGCGTTCGCCAAACGCTTTGCGGCGCGGCCCGGCATGAACGGCAAGATGCCGAGCGGCAATCAGGCCGGCGTCTATGCCTCCACGCTCGCCTATCTCAACGCGGTGGCGGCGACCGGCAGCGACCATGCCAGGGACGCCGTGCCGCAGATGAAGAAGTTCAAGGGCAAGGACAAGCTGTTCGGCGACGTCACCATCCGCCAGGACGGCCGCGTCATCCACCCGATGTATCTGTTCGAGGTAAAGAAGCCGGCGGAGTCGAAATATCCGTATGATTATTACAAGCTGGTTTCGACGATTCCCGCCGATCAGGCGTTCCGGCCGATGGCCGATGGTGGATGCTCGTTGGTGAAGTGAGTGCGGTGATGGCGCTGTCTTACCTCGCCCCGCTTGCGGGGAGAGGTCGGATCGCCCTTGCGATCCGGGTGAGGGGGTACAGGTCTCACGACACACTTCGCTCGTGGAGAGGGCCCCTCACCCCGACCCTCTCCCCGCAAGAGCGGGGCGAGGGAGAAGAGGCTCACCCCGTCACCTTGCTGCTCCCCTGCGTGATCAGCCGCGCCGCGCGCTGATTCCTGGCGTGGATCCAGAGCCAGCTCATGGCGACGCTGAGCCGGTGGCGCAGACCGATCAGGAAATAGATGTGGGCGATGCCCCAGATCCACCAGGCGAGATTGCCGCGCAGCTTCATCCAGCCGAAATCGATCACCGCCTTGCGCTTGCCGATTTGCGCCAGGCTGCCGGCATGTTTGTAGCGGAAGGGCGGCTGCGTGCCGCCGCCGAGCCGCGCCTTGATGAGGGCTGCGACGTAGCGGCCCTGTTGCTTGGCCGCCGGCGCAATGCCGGGCACCGGATTTCCGCTCGCATCCGCAATCGTTGCGGTGTCACCCACAGCGAAGATATCGGGATGGCCGGGTACGGTAAGGTCTGGTCGCACCTGCACGCGGTAGGCGCGATCGGCGGGCGCGCCCAGCCATTCGGCCGCGCGCGAGGCACGCACGCCCGCGGCCCAGATGATGGTTTTCGCGTCGAGCCTGTTGTCGCCATAGACCACGCCATCGGCGCTGCATTCCGTCACCGGCTTTCCCAGCATCACTTCGACGCCGAGGCCCTCAAGCGAGGTTTGAGCGTAGGCCGAGAGATCGTCGGGAAAGCCCGCGAGCACGCGAGGACCTGCCTCGATCAGCACCACGCGCGCCTTGCTGGTGTCGATGTTGCGGAAATCCTGCGGCAGCGTGTCCTTGGCGAGGTCGGCAATGGTGCCGGCCAGCTCGACGCCGGTGGGTCCCGCGCCGATGATGACGAAAGTCAGCAGTGCGGCGCGCCGCGCCGGATCGGTCTCGCGTTCGGCGCGCTCGAAGGCGACCAGGATGCGCCGCCGCAGCGTGGTGGCGTCCTCCAGCGTTTTCAGCCCAGGTGCGAACGGTTCCCATTCGTCATGGCCGAAATAGGCGTGGCGCGCACCGGTGGCGAGGATCAGCGTGTCATAGGGCAGCGCCTCGCCGTCATCGAGCAGCACACGCTTGCCCGCGGCGTCGACGCCATTGACGTTGGCGAACAGCGTCGTGACATCGGGCCGGTCGCGCAAGAGATAACGGATCGGCCAGGCGATCTCGGAGGTCGCCAGCGATGCGGTGGCAACCTGATAGAGCAGCGGCTGGAACAAATGGTGGTTGCGCCGGTCGATCAGCGTGATTTTCACCGCTGCGCCGGCCAGCCCGAAGGCGGCTTCCAGCCCGCCGAAACCGGCGCCGACGATCACCACGTGGTGCTGACGTTTCGGCGCGCTCGTCATGGAATCCAGCCTCGGTTCGAGATGTCTCCGTCCCCTCATTATGTAGTTATTTGTGCACTGCTTCCAAGAGAAGCTTCAAGGCGTGTTTGCCAATCGACCGATAGCGAAAGCGCATCGTGAGCGGTGAAACACAACGTCGAAAAATTTTGCTTACGCTGACGACGGCCACACGGTCGACGCCTCGATGATCGCAGCGGTTCGCCGGTAATGCTCGGCCAAATAACGCACGGCGTCTTCGCTGCGGCGTAGCGTGGCGTCCATGATCTGCTGATGCTCGGCAGCAACGTCGCGCGCCGGCGTTCCCGCCACCCGGCCGACCAGGCATGGCAGCCGGTAGCGCTGGGTTTCGACATAGAGCTGGTCGGCCAGGTCGAGCAGCCGCGGCGATCCGCAATGGGCGATCAGCGCCCGATGGAATTGATAGTGCCGCTCGTCCATCGCATGCATGTCGACGGCGCCTACTTCGCCGGAGAGGCGCGCTTGCCGTTCGGCCTGCAGGCTGAGCGCATGGAAGGCGGCCACGATGGCGGCTTCCCAATCATCGTCGCCGTCGCGCATCGACCTGCGCAGCGCGTCGGATTCGATCAGAATACGGGTTTCCGTCGCGTCCTTCATTTCCGCGCGCGACAGCGGCGCGACCGAAAAACCGCGCAGCGCCGTCGAGAGCACGAGCCGCTCGGACTGCAGCCGCATCAACGCCTCGCGCAGCGGCGAAAAGCTCAGGCCGTAGCGCTGCTTCAGGGCTTCGAGCCGCAGCGGCTTGCCCGCGTCGAGCGCGCCGGAGACGATGTCGGCACGCAGACGCTGATACGCGGCTTCGCTCAATGTTGCGGGCTCGCCAGCTCCTTCGCTGACGATCCGGCGGTCGCCTGCCACGCCTGCCATGTTTCCTGCTTTCGCGGTCGCCATTAGCGGATTGGATTTCTTTCGAAAATTTTCTATTGCTTCGAAGATATATATTATTTTATATGATTGGCAATCCAGGGAGAGCGAAATGGCAACAGGTCGCCGCGAAAACCACCGGGAAGACGTCGCCGGGCGCGCCAATGTCGAGGACACCCCGGAATTGCTCGCCTATTACGACGAGCTGGAAAATCTGGACGCGGGTGCGCTGTGGACGGTCGCCAACAAGATCGAGCCCTGGCAGCCCAAGTCGTCCTCGGTCCCGGTGCTTTGGCGCTATGAGGACCTGCGCCGGCATGTGCTGCGGTCCGTCGAACTGGTGTCTCCCGAAAAGGCCGGCCGACGCGTCATCTACCTGAACAATCCCGGTCGCCGTGATCATGCCGCCGCCGTCGGCTGGCTCTATTCGGGTCTGCAGGTGATGCACCCCGGGGAGGTTGCCTCCGCCCATGCCCATTCCGCCTCGGCGCTGCGCTTCATCATGGAAGGCGAGGGCGCCTACACCATTGTCGATGGCCACAAGCTCACACTCGGCGCCAATGATTTCGTCCTGACCCCAAACGGCACGTGGCACGAACACGGTGTTTCCAGCGATGGCACGCCGTGCATCTGGCAGGACGGTCTCGACATCCCGCTCGTCAACACGCTCGAGGCCAATTTCTACGCGGTGCATCCGAAGATGCAGCAGGAGGTCGGCTATCCCGTCGACGACATGACCCACGCCTGGGGCAATCCGGGCCTGCGCCCCGCGGGCGCGGAATGGACGCGCGGATATTCACCGCTGCTGAAATACGAGTGGGGGCCGACCTACGAGGCGCTGCAGCGTTACGGCAAGGCCTCCGACGGCTCGCTTTATGACGGCGTGCTGATGAACTACGTCAATCCCGTCACCGGCGGCCCGGTGATGCAGACGATCGGTGCGTCGATGCAGATGCTCCGGCCCGGCGAGGCCACCAAGGCTCATCGTCACACCGGCAGTTTCATCTACCAGGTCGCAAAGGGAAGCGGTCACTCGATCATCGACGGCAAGCGCTTCGACTGGAAAGAGCGCGACATCTTCTGTGTTCCGTCCTGGTCCTGGCATGAGCATGTCAACGGCTCCGAACGCGACGACGCCTGCCTGTTCACCTTCAACGATCTGCCTGTGATGCACGCCCTCGGCCTGTATCGCGAGGAAGCGTATGGCGACAATCAAGGCCGGCAGCCGCTGACATCCTAGGAAAAAGCAAAATGCGTCTTGTTACCTACCGCGCCAATGTCGAGGCGGCGGCCCGCCTCGGTGCCGTCGTCGATGACCTGGTCGTGGACGTCGAACGGATCGGCGCGCATGCCGGCGTCGCGCTGCCATCGTCGATGCTCGATCTGATCGATTTCGGCCCGCCGGCGACGATGGCGCTGAAGAAGATATTGAGCGAGCACGCAGGCCATTGGCCGGTGGGTGCCGCGCTGCCGCTTGCCAATGTCAGGCTGCTGGCGCCGATCCCGCGGCCGCGCAAGAACATCTTCGGGATCGGGCTGAACTATGTCGAGCACGTCGCGGAATCGTCACGCGCGCTGGACACGGCGAAGGAATTGCCGAAGCAGCCGATCATCTTTTCAAAGCCTCCGACCAGCGTGATCGGGCCCAATGAGGCCATCGAGCACAACCGGACGATTACGCAGCAGCTCGATTGGGAAGTCGAACTCGCCGTCGTGATGGGGCGAACGGCGCGCCGGATCCCGGAAGCGCAGGCCCTCGATTTCGTTTTCGGCTACAGCGTGATGATCGACGTCAGCGCGCGCGACAATCGCCGCGCCGGCCAGTGGATCTATTCCAAGGGCCAGGACACCTATGCGCCGTTCGGTCCGTGCATCGTGACGGCTGATGAGATCGGCGATCCGCATGCACTCGATCTCTGGCTCACGGTGAACGGCGTCGAAAAACAGCGCTCCAACACCCGCCACATGCTGTTCAAGGTGCCGCTGCTGATCTCGGACATTTCGGCAGCGATCACGCTCGAGGCGGGCGACATCATCGCGACCGGCACGCCCGACGGCGTAGGCGCGGGGCGGACACCGCAGGAATGGCTGTGGCCTGGCGATGTCGTGGAGGCGGAAGTGGCCGGCATCGGTCGGCTGCGTCATCCGGTCGTGGCGGTCTGAGCGCGGGGGCCGGCGATGTTGTTCGACATGGAGACGCTGGAGGCTCAACAACGCTACAAGATATTGACGGCGACGGTGACCCCGCGGCCGATTGCCTGGGTGACGACGCTGTCCGAAGACGGTGTCATCAACGCGGCTCCCTACAGCTTCTTCAATGTGTTGGGGCACGAGCCGCCGACGCTTGCGATCGGGCTGCTCGCCGGGCCGGGGCGCTTCAAGGATACCGCGACGAATATTCTTGCGACCGGAGAGTTCGTTGTGAACCTGGTTTCCGAACAGAATGCCGCGGCCATGAACGTCACCTGCATCGATGCGCCGCCCGATATCGACGAACTCGCGCTGGCGGGCCTCACCGCCGCCGCGTCACATGCGATACGGCCGCCGCGCATTGCGGAGTCCCCAGTTTCCTTCGAATGCCGGGTGCTGAGCTCGATGGTGACGGGGCCGCGCCAGACGGCGGTGATCGGCCGCATCCTGTGCGCGCACGTGGATGGTGCGGCGGTTCAGGACAGGGAGCGCTGCCATATCGACACGCCTGCGCTGCGGTTGATCGGCCGCATGCATGGCAGCGGCTGGTATGCTCGCTGCACCGATCTGTTCCAACTCGACCGGCCGAGCTGGGCGGAGTGGCGACGAAACGCCGCGCCCCAACCGGATCAGGCGCCATGAACATGATGGCGCGCGCTGTCTCTTCCGATTGTGCTGCGGGCGCCGCACCTGCGACATTTGTTGCCCCGGCAACCGGAACTATAGTTCTTGCCTTCGGCGCCGTCTGCGAATTATGGTGCAGGCCGCTGGGGTATGGGCCGAAGGTTCTAATCGGAGCTTTCGGTTCGTGCTTGCTGTGGGCCGGAGATTTCGCGCACAAAATATCCGGGCTTACCGGGATTGACGAAGGCGCAGGCCTCGAGACGGCAGCCGCACTGGCTGGCGGAACAAAATAGATAATGAGGAGGGGAGTGAATATGAAAAAGACATTCTGGCTGGCGGGCGCAATGGCTCTGGCGCTGGCGCAGCCCGCGCTTGGCGCCGACAGCATCAAGATCGGTTTCGTCTCGACCTTCAGCGGCCCCACGGCCGCGATCGGCAACGACATGCGCAACTCGTTCGAACTGGCGCTCGACCATCTGGGCCGCAAGATAGACGGCAAGCCGGTCGAGGTGATCTATGAGGACGACGGCCAGAAGCCGGATGTCGGCAAGCAGAAGACCGAAAAGCTGATTCAGTCCGACAAGGTCGATTTCATCGTCGGCTACATCTGGTCGAACGTGCTGCTGGCCTCGCTGAAGACCGCGGTCGATTCCAAAACCTTCCTGATCTCGGCCAATGCCGGTCCCTCGCAGCTCGCCGGCGAATTGTGCTCGCCTTATGTGTTCTCGACCTCCTGGCAGAACGACCAGACGCCGCAGGCGATGGGCACCTACATGAACCAGAAGGGCGTCAAGTCGGTGTTCCTGATCGGCCCGAACTATGCCGCCGGCAAGGACATGCTGGCCGGCGTCAAGAGCACGTTCAAGGGCCAGGTAGTCGGTGAAGAATACACAGTGTGGCCAAGCCAGCTCGACTTCTCCGCCGAGCTCACCAAGGCCAAGAACTCCAAGGCCGAGTCGATCTTCGTGTTCTATCCGGGCGCTGCTGGCGTGCAGTTCCTCAACCAGTATGCGCAGGCCGGCATCAAGGCGCAGATCCCGCTCTATACGGCGTTCACCATCGACGAATTGTCGCTGCCGTTGCAGAAGGACAACGCGCTCGGCGTTCCCGGTGCGCAGCAATGGGTCAACGACCTGCCGAACCCCGAGAACAAGAAGTTCGTCGAGGACTACCGCAAGAAATATCCGAACCTGCGCCCGACCTTCTATGGCGCGCAATCCTATGATGCCGCGCAGCTGATCAACAGCGCGGTGGTTGCGGTCAAGGGCGACGTGACCAAGAAGGACGCGATGAAGGCCGAGATGGAGAAAGCCAACTTCAAATCGGTGCGCGGCTCGTTCAAATACGGCAAGAACCACATTCCGATCCAGAACTTCTATCTGCAGGACGTGGTCAAGGATGCCGACGGCCAGTTGGCGCTGAAGACGGTGGCCACCATCGTCAAGGACAGCCAGGATGGCTTCCACGATAAATGCCCGATGAAGTGATCGCGGGTTCTACCGACGCATGGTCCGCCAGAAATTGACGACTTGGCCAGAAACTTGGCAAGGATCATGCATCCAATAAGAAAATGGCGGCGGCGCAAACGCGCTGCCGCTGTTTTGTTTCGAGTTGAGGGGCATGATCGCGACCAACGCGTGGCGTTGACGCCAGTATCATGGAGAGGGCGCTAAGTTGGTTCTTGTCGAACAATCGCTGAACGGGTTGCAGTTCGGCCTGCTGCTGTTCCTGCTGGCGGCCGGGCTGACGCTGGTGTTCGGCATCATGGACTTCGTCAATCTGGCGCACGGCTCGCTCTACATGATGGGCGCCTATTTCGCCGCGACGTTCACCGCATGGACCGGAAGCTTCATCCTCGGCGTGCTGCTGGCGCTCGGCGCCACGCTGCTGCTCGGGATCGTGCTGGAATTCATCGCGCTCCGGCATCTCTACGGCCGCGACCACCTCGACCAGGTGCTGGCGACGTTCGGACTGATCTTGTTTTTCAATGACGCGGTGCGGCTGATCTGGGGCCCGGCCGGCCTCGCGCTGCCGCTGCCCGCCTGGCTGACCGTGCCGGTCCAGATCATCCCCGGCGTGTACTATCCGGCCTACCGGCTGTCGATCATCATCGTCGCGCTCGCTGTCGCCGCGCTGCTTTACGTCGTTGTGATGCGGACCCGGATCGGCATGCTGATCCGCGCCGGCGCCTCGAACCGCGAAATGATCGGCGCGCTCGGCATCAACATCAAACTGCTGTTCACGCTGGTGTTCGGCCTTGGCGCGGCGCTCGCCGGTCTTGCCGGACTGATGCAGGCGCCGATCCTCACCGTGCAGATCGGCATGGGCGAGAACATCCTCATCCTCGCCTTCGTCATCATCGTCATCGGCGGCATCGGCTCGATCCGCGGCGCGTTCCTGGCCGCGATCTTTGTCGGCATGATCGATACGCTTGGTCGTGCCTTCCTGCCTGATCTCTTGCGCATGGTGCTGAGTTCCGCCGCCGCCTCCACCGCCGCACCCGCGCTGTCGTCGATGCTGATCTATCTCTTGATGGCGATCGTGCTGGTGGTGCGGCCGGAGGGGCTGTTTCCGGCCGCCAAACGATGAAATTAAAAATCAATACAAGCAACGTCGTCGTGGCGCTGGTCGCCGCCGGGCTGGTCGTGCTGCCGCTCTATTCGCAGCTCACCGGCAACATCTTCATCCTGACGCTGTTCACGCGCATCATCATCTTCGCGCTGGCCGCGGCCAGCCTCAATCTCATCATGGGCTATGGCGGCATGATGAGCTTCGGCCATGCCGCCTATCTCGGCATCGGCGGCTATGCGGTCGGCATCCTCGCCTTTGAAGGCATCGGCTCCGGCTTCATCCAGTGGCCGGTGGCGCTGGTGGCGTCGGCGCTCTATGCGCTCGTGATCGGCGCGCTCAGTCTGCGCACCCGCGGCGTCTACTTCATCATGATCACGCTCGCTTTTGCCCAGATGGCCTATTACATCGCCTCGGGCATGTCGCGTTACGGCGGCGACGACGGCCTGACCATCTACAAGCGCAGCAATTTCGGCGGCCTGATCGACCTGTCGAACCGCGTGCAGTTCTATTACCTCTGCCTCGGCTGCCTGTTCGGCGGCATCTATCTGATCTGGCGGATCATCAACTCGCGCTTCGGCCTGGTGGTGCAGGGCATTCGTTCCAACGAGCAGCGCATGCAGGCGATCGGCTATCATGCCAACCGCTACCGGCTGGTCTGTTTCGTCATCTCCGGCACCATCTGCGGCCTGGCCGGCGCGCTGCTGGCGAACAACACCGACTTCATCAGCCCGGCCGGAATGTACTGGACCCGCTCCGGCGAGCTCATGGTGATGGTGGTGTTCGGCGGCATGGGCTCGCTGTTCGGTCCTGTCATCGGCACGATCTTCTTTCTGCTGCTGGAAGAGCTACTGTCGCAATTCACCGAATACTGGGCGCTGATCATGGGGCCGCTGCTGCTGCTGATCGTGCTGTTCGCGCGCGGCGGCATCATGGGCCTGCTCGGGAGGTTTAACCGTGGCTGATCCCTTGCTCCGCGTTGAAAACCTGGTGCGGCGGTTCGGCGGCATTCTCGCCACCGACAATCTGTCGCTCGACGTCATTCCTGGCGAGTTGCACGCCATCATCGGCCCCAACGGCGCCGGCAAGACCACGCTGATCAGCCAGTTGACCGGGCAATTGATGCCGAACTCAGGCACCATTGTTTTCGGCGGCCGCGACGTCACCGGGCTGCCGTCCTATGAGCGCAGTCGGCTCGGGCTGGCGCGCTCGTTCCAGATCACCTCGCTGCTGCCGAATTTTACCGCGGCCGACAATGTCGCGCTCGCAGCGCAAGCCCATGACGGCCACTCGTTCCGGTTCTGGGGCAATGCGCGCAAGGAAAAACCGCTGCGGGCCGCCGCGCAAGCCGCGCTGACGCGGGTCGGGCTCGGGGCGCGCGCCGACGTGCCGGTGTCCGAACTCAGCCATGGCGAACAACGCGAACTCGAGCTTGCGGTCGCGCTCGCCACCAAGCCGCAATTGCTGCTGCTCGACGAGCCGATGGCGGGGCTCGGCGTCACCGAGTCGGCGCGCATGGTGGCGCTGCTGAAGGAATTGCGCAAGGAAGTCACCATCGTGCTGGTCGAGCATGACATGGAGGCGGTGTTCGCGCTCGCCGACCGCATCACCGTGCTCGTCTACGGCCGCGTCATCGCGTCGGGCGATCCCGATGCAATCCGCCACAACGACGAAGTCAAGCGCGCCTATCTCGGCGATCAGCACGTGGTGGTCGCTCATGGCTGAAACTCTGCTCGAAATTGATGGCATCGAAACCTGCTATGGCCTCAGCCAGGTGCTGTTCGGCCTGTCGCTGAAGGTTCGGTCGGGCGAAATGGTCGCGCTGATGGGCCGCAACGGCATGGGCAAGACCACGACCATCCGCTCGATCATGGGCATGACGGCGGCGCGTGCCGGCACCATCCGTTTCGGCGGGCAGGAGGTTCGCAGCCTGCCGTCGTACAAGATCGCAAAACTCGGCATCGGCCTGGTGCCGGAAGGCCGCCAGATCTTTCCGAACCTCACCGTGTACGAAAACCTGGTCGCGGCTGCCGGCAATCGCGCCGGCAACTCCGATCCCTGGACCATCGAAAAGATCCACGCGCTGTTTCCGCGCCTCGCCGAGCGCGGCGGCAACATGGGCGTGACGCTGTCCGGCGGCGAGCAGCAGATGCTCGCGATCGGCCGCGCGCTGATGACCAATCCGAAGCTCTTGATCCTCGACGAAGCCACCGAAGGCCTGGCGCCCCTGATCCGCGAGGAAATCTGGAGCTGCCTGTCGATGCTCAAGGGCCGTGGGCAATCGGTGCTGGTGATCGACAAGAACGTCGCCAACCTCTCCCGCATCGCCGACCGGCATTACATCATCGAGCGGGGACGCACGGTGTGGAGCGGCACGTCGGAGCAGTTGATCGCCGAGCCGGATTTGCAGCACCGCTATCTGGGGATTTGAGGGGAGTCCGCGCGCGAACTCCCTCAAGCTTCAATGATCAGATCAAAGTACAGGGGTGTTTCGGTAACCCGGCTGATAAACTCTTGCCAACCGGCCGCCCCGGCGCCGACCGGGCCGGCTGGCAGGTTCGAGTCCGTTTGCAGAACGCGACCACCGGCCTTTTCGACCAACGCCTGCTTGATGGCGGGCAGCGGGTGATTCCAGTCGGGCTTGGGCTTTTGGTGCGCCCACGCCTCGACCGCGGTAATCATCGCGACAAATTCGGTTGCGCTATCGCCCTTCGCCATCACGGCAAGATTGGCCCGACCCGACCCGACTTTTCCCTTTAGCGTTGCGTTGTGGCTGCCGTGGTGCCCGACCTTGTAGAGCACGGTGCGCTCGAGCAGGTCGGTCGCCGTAACCGTCTTGCCGCCATCGTCGAATTCGCCGTCGGTCCAGGATCGCCAGTTTCCCGCTTGAGCGTCTCCGACAAACAGCAGCACTTTGCCGTTCTTCGATAGTTCGAACGCAAGGACGAGGCTCGCATTGTTGGTGGCATTGTTCATGGCGAGCGCCAGCGCGCCGGCATCCATCGCGTCATCCGCCGTCATCCGGCGCCAAACCGCGTTGGACGAGATTTCCTTGCCATCACCGGGTTCCGGAACCGGACTGCTCCCGTAGCGTTTTTCAAAAAAGTCACCGAATTTGTCGTCCGTGAACGCCTGGTCGAGCGGAAGCGCGTGGCGGCGCGGGAACGGCGACGTTGTTGGACCGGCTGGCGTGCCTCCCGCACCAGCTGCGGCCATTTCATGGCCGAAGTTCTCGTCCCCAATTGGGTCGAGGTCGTCGATTTTGTCGATGTCGCGCGGCGGACCAAGCACAAAGGCGCGCGCGCCGTTCGCACCGGGAATCGGGCGGATTTTCTCATGGGGATAGAGATATTCCGGATCTTGCGGTGCGCATTCGCGCAGGTATTTCATCGCGACCTTGTTCGCCGACTTGGCGGGGTCCTTTCCGCCAGCGGCGGCATGCGCCAAGCCGTTGTACTTCTCGGCCTCCTCTCCCAGTTCGAATTCCAGGTACCAGTCGAGCTCGCCTGCCGCGGCGTTGTTTCCAAGCCCCATGAGATTGGCGCGCTCATCGATCAGTCCGAGCAGCCGGTCCTTGAACTTCTTCCGCAATTGATTTGCGACATCGTCGTCCGGGTTTTCGGTCCACGCGAACCAGACCTTGCCGACCTTGAGGTCGGGAAAGTTGGTCGATGTGAGCCCATTGACGTGATCCTGATGTTCGTGCGTGACGATGGCGACATCGACGAAGCCGCCGGTGGTTTCGAGGATGTTCGCGCCGATATCCGCTACCTTCGTCGGCGGCTTGAGTTTAGCGGGTGACCCCGGCTTGTAGCCGCAATCGATGAGCGCATACGCCGGCTTGTCCGGGTTATCGCCGGCGAACGCGATCAGGAAGCAATCCCCGTGACCAATGCGGTACATGCGAACCGCGGCGCCGCCGGGCGGTGGCTTGAGCGTCGAATTGACGGCAGCGGTCGCGGGCGCATCAGGCGCCGGCTTTTTTGCCTTTTTCTTGCTTGCGACCTTTTTGGCCTTTTTGGCCTTCTTGGTTTTCTTAGGCGCTTTCTTGGCTGCAGCTTTTTTGGCCGTCGTTTTCTTGGCCATGATTCAGTCCCCGGCGTGCGAATGAAGGAGCGCGAACGGTTCGGCGCTCGCGCTAAACCGGGCCGCTGTGGGTTCAAAGGCGTTGGGCGGGGACAGCCCGTTGAGCAGGTAGTGCCGCATGCGGTCGAGCTCGTCCTCGTTGTCCACGGTGCCAGGCGTGCGGATCACGCGCCGAATCTGCGTTCCTGCCGGATCAATCAGGAGGGTGCAGCCGGCGCGGTATTTGAAATCTCGCTCGGCATCGGCCCACGCGCCTGGCGTCGCGTCCTTGTCTTTCTGCTTTTCCTTGTCGAAGAAACCGGCGCGCCATTGCGTTACCGCGACGACCATGTGCTGCTCAGGCCAGCCGAGCGGTCCGCGTTTCATGGCGGTGCGCACGGCGTGGATCTCGACATTGGCCTGGTTCGTATTGCGTTGGCGCGCGGAGATCGTCTTGGGCAGATTATCGACCTGAACCACCAGACCAAGCGCATCGGTCATCCATCTGTAGCCTTCGTCCAGCAGCCAGGAATGGAATGTGGCCGCCTGCCTGTCGGCATCGACCCATATATCGAAACGCGGCATCTGCAGGCCGGCCGGAGTCAAAATGCCGGATGAGGGTGCCATTGACTGCTCGGGGGCCGCGCGCGATGCCTTCCGTTGATAGGCTGGATCGTCGCTGCTCGGCGCGGCTTGACTGAACATTTTCTTCATCGCATTCCGGCTGAGCGTCTCTTCCGCGATGTAGTCACCCTTGGAAACCTTGACGCGTTCCTTCACTAGCTCCGTCTCGGTCGGCCAGAGCAGGCTGTCCTCTGCCATCGAGCGTGCGCCGCGCGGCGATATTCCCCATTCGCGGAAGCTTTCGATGAAAGCCAGTCGCCAGTGCTCTCGGTCTACCGGATTCATGTCGTGGTCGGCCGTCACGATCGCGCGCAAATAGCCGCCGAACGTAATCCCGACGGGCGGGCAATAATCGATGGCACGAATGCACATCTGCAAGGCCCGGTCCGCGCAAAGCTGAGCTTCGTCGGCGAGGCGGTTGACGAGATCGGGATGGATGTCGCCTTCGCGCAGAACCCCGGTGCCTTCGGTGGCGATCCGGAACAGGTCCCGCGTCCGCGCCTGGTAAACCCTGGTGAAAGCGCCGAAGACAGCCGCAACCAGGATGGCGCCGCGATCATGTGGCTCAGACGTTTCGTCAAGCATTGCCGGATCGGGCCTTATCGGTTCCCAGACGCCCTTCACTTCCTTGCCGAGATAGCTGCGCAGCGCATCGCCGCGCCCCGACGCCAAGGCAAACTGCTGCGCGAGCTGGCCCAGTACGCTTTGGCGGACGAGGTCGCCGCGTGTGCGTGCAATCTGGTCGCGCAATACGCCCGGGTAGGAAAAATGCTGGAACAGCGCCACGATGTCGGCGAAAGCCTCGTGAAAGGCCAGCACGTCCTCGTTGACCGGCTCGCTAAAGCGCGGGTGCACGCCGTCGAGCAGGGCATGCGTCGTCTCGTGAGCGATGATGTCATGCGAAAGACAGGTGAATACCGTCGTGCCCGGGGTGTTCTTCTTGTCTTTTGCTTTAGTCGAGAAATATCCGAACAGCAGTGCCTTCTTCTGCGGACTGTAGAAGGCATTCTGCTGGCGTAGCGCGTGCGGGTAAATGCGCAGGCGGGGCACGTAGTTTTCCTCGTAGTCGCTGTTTGCGGCCCGCGCGCGCGGAGACCAGAGTGCTTTCCGTCCCAGAGCGCGTTCGAAATGTTCGATCGTCTTCATCGCGACCGCGTAACACATCTGTTGATGGAAGCGGGGGTCGGATTCCGATGGTTGAAGTCCGTCGGTCGCGAGCAGCGCGGGCGCGTTGAGGTCGACAGGCGTATAGGCGACACCGCTGCCTGGATCGATATCGATCACCTCAATGTATTCGCCGACCGGGCCTTTCTCCAAATTGTCTTCCCAAGGGATTTCGATCGTGATGCCGCTCATTCCAGCGAGATCGTAGCGCGCAGCGAGTGCCGGATCGAACGAGAATATTCGCAAACGCCGCGTGTTGGGGCGAGGATAGTCTTGCACGGCCGCGGTCCCTTGGATTGTTGATGCTTGTCGTTGCGTTAGCTCGCTGCGTTGGCCTGTTGTCACCCGGAGTATAGAAATTGTATGGATACCCGTCAAGATTGTATTCGGGCAATGCTTGAGGCGACGCCGTCAAGCGCGACAATAAGGGGCCGATTGCGTAAGCAAGATGAATTGCTTCGTCGCTGCGCGCCTTGCGCAAACGCTGAGGATTTGTCGCAGGCAATGACGGAGTATGCTGTCAATCGCTTGCCCTGGGCCACGTCTCCATGAACCCCGACGCCGACCGCATCATCGGACTCTATCAACGCCACGCCCGCGCCTGGGCGCAGGACCGCGGCAACCGGCTGATGGAGCGCGCGTGGCTCGACCGGTTTGGCGCGCTGCTGCCGGCCGGAGCTTCCGTGCTCGACATCGGCTGCGGCTCAGGTGAGCCGATCGCCCGTTACCTCATCCAGCAGGGATGTCATGTCACCGGTGTGGATTCGTCGCCGGAACTGATTGCCCTGTGCAGGGCGTCTTTTCCGGATCTTGCGTGGCACGTCGCCGACATGCGCACGCTCGCCCTCACGCGGCGCTTCGACGGTTTGCTGGGATGGGATAGTTTCTTCCACCTCTGTCCCGATGACAGCGCCGGATGTTTGCCATCTTCCGGGATCATGCTGGGCCGCGCGCGGCATTGATGTTCACGAGCGGTCCGGCGCATGGCGAAGCGATCGGGAGCTACAGGGGCGAGCCGCTCTATCATGCCAGCCTGGACGCCACTGAGTACCGCGTGCTGCTCTGCGCGAATGGTTTCGACGTGGTGGCGCATGTCGTCGAAGATCCGGACTGCGGCGGTCATACGGTCTGGCTGGCGCAACTCACCTAGCGCGGTCGGCTGGCCCACGCTGCGCGCAGGTCAGCCAGAACGATCCCGCACATGCCAGGTGGGCCCGGGATTGTTGGAAGATGACGAACGCTGGTATATTCTTTTCCGTCAAACCGACGTGTTCTCTCGGGGCCGCGTGCCGTCAAACCCTCAAGCCGGATCGTGACCTCCATCAGGCCAAAGTATGTCCAACAATGTATTCAATTGCCTTCCTGTTGACCGGCAGGTTTTCACGATTGTCGGCGCCGCGACCACCGCGCCGCAATGCGACGTTGAGCACCGCTTGCTCCTGATCTAGCCTAGGGCTGCGCGATGTCCCTCGATGCTTCCGCCGCGTTGCGATCTGGTTTGCCGGTCCGGCCGACCGGCGCTTCCCGCAAGAGCGTGCCGCTTGTGCTCTTCTTTTTTTCCATGAGCTTCATTGTTGCGGCCTGGTACTGGCTGGCGGCGCCGGTGCTGCTGGATCATGCGCTGATTGATCCCGCCAGAAAGCTCGACTGCGTGTCCTACGCGCCGTTCCGGAGCGGGCAGACACCGTGGAATTCCAACATCATCATCAGCCCGGAGCAGATTGCGGAAGATCTCGGCCAGTTGGCCGGGATATCGAACTGCATCCGCACCTACTCGGTCGAGAACGGGCTCGACAAGGTGCCTCAGCTGGCGTCGAAGGTCGGGCTGAAAGTCATTCTCGGTATTTGGCTCGGACGCGACCGCGTGAAGAACGCAACGCTGATCGACACCGCGGTATCGCTGGCCAAGGATTATCAGGGGACCGTGACCTCCGTCATCGTCGGCAGCGAGGTGCTGCTCCGGGGTGAAATGACGGTGGCAGACCTTCGCGAAATCCTCCGCTCGGTCAGGTCGCGTATCACGACGCCGATAACCTACGCCGATTCCTGGGATTACTGGCTGCGCTACCGCGAGATGGCGGCCGACGTCGATTTCGTCACGGTCCACATGTTGCCGTTCTGGGAAGATGAGCCGATCCGAGCCGAAAACGCGGCGGCACATGTCATCGATATCTACCACAAGGTGGCGCAGGCGTTTCCCGGCAAGGAAATCCTGATCGGGGAGGCGGGCTGGCCGAGCAAGGGACGCATGCGGGAGGTCTCGCTGCCGTCACGCATCAATCAGGCCCGCTTCGTTTCCGAACTGCTCGACCGGGCCGGCCGAGAAAAAATCCGCGTCAATCTGTTTGAGGCCTACGACGAATCATGGAAGCGCCAGTGGGAAGGCACGGTCGGCGCCCATTGGGGCCTTCTCGACGGCGATAGCCGTCAGATCAAGCATGCGCACGGAGCGGCCGTCAGCAATTATCCGTTCTGGAGGCTGCAACTGGGAGCCGGCCTTGCTTTCGGCATTTGTGTCTTTGCCGTTGCATTGTTGACGCTTTGGCGTCGGCGGACGGCGACAGGATTGGCGCCGTGGCTGGCCGTGTCGGCGTGCGCGACGACAGGCGGAATCCTGCTGGGGTTGGGTGCCGAAAAGGCCTTTTATGAAAACTATGGCGTCGCCGGTCTGCTGAACCAGGGATGGCTTCTGACCGCGGCCATCGCGCTGCCGCTGCTGTGCGCCAACGCGTTGATGGCCGGACGGCCATTGCCGTCCTTCCGGGAATTGCTCGGCCCGCGCGAAGGCTGGCCCTCGTCATTGCCTGTGCTGGTCCTGGGCGTTGTGCTGATGGTCACCACGCTGATCACCGTAGAGGTCGCGCTCGGCCTTGTGTTCGATCCGCGTTCGCGGGATTTCCCGTTCGCCAGCGTGACCATGGCGGCTGTGCCGGTCTGGACGGTGGCGCTGCTCTGCCGTCGAAAGTCAGACAACGGCGTCACCGCCGAGGCGGTGTTTGCAGGCCTGCTCGTGGCGGCTGCGCTTTTCCTCTTTTTCAATGAGGGTGTTCACAACTGGCAGTCGCTGTGGACGGCAGCGGCGTTCGTTCTGTTTGGCGCCGCGCTGTCGCCGCCGCGTTTCGTTGCTGTGTCGAGCGCGCTACCGAACATGCCGTTCGTGTTCCGGAAGACGCTTCGCAAGCAACAACTCGCCGTACAACCGGTCGCCGTCGCTTCCCTGCCGCCGCCAAAGCCGCAGGCCGGCGGCGGCGGCTTCGTTGCGGCGACGTCAAAGGTCGAATGCGACAAATAGCTGTGTGCTGAAGAGGGCTCTGGTCCGGGAACGAACGCATGTGGTCGAACAGATTTTCCCGGCGCCGTTTGGGCAAGCTTGCAGGATGGGCGGCGCTCGGCCTGTCGACGGGATCGGTCAAGTCAGCGGATGCACAAAGCAGTTCCAGCGGCCAGAAACCCAGCGCGGCCTTCCCGGCTGATTTTAGATGGGGCACCGCGACCTCGTCGTATCAGATCGAAGGCGCCGTCAACGAGGACGGCCGAGGGCCGTCGATCTGGGATCGTTTTGCGCACACGCCCGGAAAAATTGCCGATCACAGCACTGGCGACGTCGCTGACGACCACTTTCATCGCTACAAGGACGACGTCCAGTTGATGAAGGCGCTGGGGACGAAGACCTACCGCTTCTCGATCGCGTGGCCTCGCGTTTTTCCCGAAGGAACAGGCACGCCCAATCCGAAGGGCCTCGATTTCTACAACCGGTTGCTCGACGAGCTGCTGGCAAACGGCATCGAGCCGTTTGCCACCCTGTATCATTGGGATTTACCCCAGGCGCTGCAGGACCGCTTCGGCGGCTGGGTGTCGCGCGACACGTCGAAAGCCTTTGCGGATTACTCGGGCTATGTCGCCGAGCGCCTGAGCGACCGCGTCAAGCACATCTTCACGATCAACGAATGTTCGAGGCTGGTTCATCTCGGCCATGGCCTTGGCCTCGACGCGCCGGGCCTGAAACTGTCGCTAGGCGAACAGAACCAGGTTCGTCACCACGTTGCCCTTGGGCACGGCCTTTCCGTGCAGGCGATCCGGGCACACGCCAGGGCCGGAACCAAAATCGGCCTCGCCGAGAACATGGTCAACTGCATCCCCGCGATCGAGACGCCGGCGAACATCCGCGCCGCCGAGATCGCCGTGCGCGAGCTCAACGCCGGTTATCTGACCGCGATCCTCGAAGGAAAATTCACCGACGCCTATCTGGCGCAGCCCGACGCCCCGAAACACACCGCCGACGATCTCAGCATCATTTCGTCGCCGATCGACTTCGTCGGGCTGAATGTCTACACGCCCGACCATTACGTCGTGGCCGCTGACAATTCGCGCGGCTATACGCTGGCGCCGTTTCCGGCATCGTTCCCGCATATGGATGCGTCCTGGCTGAGGATCGGTCCGGAGGCGCTGTACTGGGCGCCGCGTCACGCGGCGAAGATCTGGGGCGTGAAGTCGATCTACATCACCGAGAACGGGACGTCGTCGACGGATCAGCCGGCCGCGGACGGCAACATCTATGACGTCGACCGGGTCATGTATCTGCGCAACTATCTGTTCCATCTGCAGCGCGCGACGTCGGAGGGCGTCCCGGTGGCCGGCTACTTCCTGTGGAGCCTGATCGACAATTTCGAATGGATGGACGGCTACCAGAAACGCTTCGGAATCTACCACGTCGACTTCAACACCCAGCGCCGCACGCCGAAACTGAGTGCGTCGTTCTATCGGGAGGTTATCAAGCAGAATGCGGTGGTGTGAGGGGACTCACTGTCGTCCCGGCGAAGGCCGGGACCCATACCGCGTGATCTATCCGTGAAAGTGACGGCGTCAGATACTTTTTACAACAATGACCGCCGCGGCGTATGGGTCCCGGCCTTCGCCGGGACGACGCGAGACTGTTGTCTAAAACATCTCGAAATATTCGCGATGTTCCCATTCCGAGACCTCGGCCTGGAAGCGTTCGATCTCGGCGTTCTTGATGTGGACGTAATAGTCGACGAACTCTTTTCCGAACGCTTGACGAAAAAACGGATCGTCGCTGAGCGCGGTCACCGCTTCGCGCAGCGTCTTCGGCAACAGCGCCGCCTTGGTCTCATAGGGCGTGTCGGCTGACGGGCCAGGATCGAGCTTGCGGTCGACGCCATCGAGCCCTGAGAGAATCTGCGAGGCCATGTAGAGATAGGGATTGGCGGCGGGTTCGCCGATACGATTTTCCAGACGTGTCGCAGCATCATTGGGGCCGCCGAGCACGCGGATCATGACGCCGCGGTTGTCGCGGCCCCAGATCGCCCGATCCGGCGCCAGCGAATAGGTGCGGTAGCGCTTGTAGCCGTTGATGGTCGGCGTCGTGAACACGGCGGAGGCGCGGGCGTGGGCCAGCAGTCCCGCGAGATAGTTGCGCGCAAACGGGCTCAGTACCTCGCTGCCTTCCGTGGTCATGAACGCGTTGTCGCCGCTGGCGCGCGATACGATGGATTGATGCAGATGCCAGCCGGACGCGAACACGTTCGGCAGTTTGGGCCGGCACATGAAGGTGGCGTGATAGCCGTGGCGCCGGGCGACCTGTTTTACGGCGCTGCGAAACAGCACCATGTTGTCGGCGGGTGTCAGCCCCCTGGTCGGCGCAAAGGTGAATTCGCATTGGCTCGGGCCGAACTCGACCTCGACCGACCGCAGCGGCAGGCCGAGCGCCAGCACGTCGCGCCGGATGATTTCCAGCACCGGCTCCATCTGGTCGTAGCGCTGCTCGGTCAGATACTGATAGCCGTGCGACAGCAGGCTCACCGAAGGCGGCTGACCGGGCTGCCCGGCATCCTCCGGCGCCATGTGCGCGTCTTCGAGCTTGAAGATGTGAAACTCGACCTCAAGCCCGGCAACGAAATCGTAGCCGCGCTGGCCGAGTTGATCGAGCACCCCGCGATAGAGATGCCTTGTCGCGAACGGCACCGGGCGGCCATCGCTGAAATAGATGTCGCAGAGCAGCCAGCCGGTCGTCGGCGCCCATGGCAGCACGCGGAACGTGGTGGGATCCGCAACCATCAAGACGTCGGCGGCGCCCTCCATCTCGCGCATGCCAAAACCGCCGCCGGACGTGAACACCGGAAACACCGTGCGGTGCGAGGTGTCCTTGGCGAGCATGGTGGTGGTAATGGAGCAGCCACTCTCCAGCGAGGCCAGCGCCTCGCTTGCGACCAGCGTCTTGCCGCGCAAAATGCCGTGCTGGTCCGGGAACGACAGCCGGATGACTTCGAGTTTTTGCTCTTCGACAATGCGGCGCAGGCGGCTTGCCGCCTCCTTCTGCTCCGCCGACCACAGGCCGTGACGCTCCACGAAACTCAACGCGTCACTCCCTTTCTCCTCCCTCGCCCGCTTGCGGGGAGAGGGGCGGGGTGAGGGGGACTCTCCGCGAAGCCGGTGCGAATTGAAGGACCTGTACCCCCTCACCCGGATCGCAAGAGCGATCCGACCTCTCCCCGCAAGCGGGGAGAGGTGAACCGAAACCTCGGCGTCTGCTCAATTTCAGCAAATCCATCACTCAGCCGCCGTCAGATGCCGGATCTTGTCCGATATCTCGCCCGGCACCGGCGCGGCCCATGGCGCGCCGCGGCGGCGTTTGACGTCGACTTCCATCCAGTAGATTTCCCAGCCCCGAGTCGGCCCGATGCCGTCCATAGTGGCGGGGCCCTGGATGCTGCGCGCGCGGGACGGGTCGAGGAACATGAACGGCTTCTCGCCGCCGGAGACCTTTTCGATCTCCTGCCGCAGCAGGCGGCGATATTGCACGATCGCCTTGTCTGAGGTGCCGAGATGTTCGTTGGTGCGATCCTGGATCGCGCCCATTGACTCCACCGCCCACTGGTCGTGCACGTTGATGTCGGCGCCCATGCCGGTATAGGTCTCGGTCGCCTGCTCGTGCGGATCGAATCCGTAATCGTTCGATCTGTTCTTGCGCGATTTGTAATCGGGCAATTCATAGAGTTCGAGGCGCTGGTCGCGCATCTTCTTCTTGTCGACCGGCGTCGTGTAGGAAGTGAAGATCGCGAACCAGTAGCAGTTCTCGTCGTCGACCGGCACATGCCACTGCGTGATCGTCATCTCCTGGCTCATCGGGATGACGAAGCCGTGCGGGAACAGCTGGTTGGTGACGCGCACATGGGTGCGCTCCTCGTCGATCTCGCGCAGTGCGATCAGCCGCAGGCCATATTCGGTGTGCTCGACATTGATGATCGGGTTGTCGTATTCGCGCAGGATTTTGGTCATCGGCATGTCTGACCCGGCGGACGCGCCGCGGAACTGCTTGCCGTAGGAAGCCGAAGTATCCTCATCCTCGAAGAAGCGATGCAGGAACGAGGCGTGCGCCGGATCGATGCCGACTTCGAGCGCCTGCAGCCAGTTGCAATTGATGTGGCCCTTGAACGCAAACGTATGGCTGTCGGGCGCGATGAAGCAGTCGATCTCAGGAAACGCCGGCGGCTCGCCTTCGCCGAGGTAAGCCCAGAGGATGCCGCTCTTCTCGACCACGGGGTACGAGCGCTGCTTGATGCCCTTGCACAGGTTCGAGCCCTTCGGCTCCGCCGGCGTCTCGATGCACTGGCCCGTCGTGTCGAACAGCCAGCCATGGAACGCGCAGCGCAGTCCGCCATCCTCTAACCGGCCGAACGCGAGGTCGGCGCCGCGATGGGCGCAATGACGGTCGATCAGGCCGTAGCGGCCGTTCTCGTCGCGGAACAGCACGAGGTTTTCGCCGAGCAGCTTGACGGCTTTGACCGGCCGCGGCCCCTGCAACTCGTCGACCAGTGCGACCGGTTGCCAGTACATCCGCATCAGTTTCCCGCAGGGGTCCTTTGCCCCGGTGCGGGTGATCAGGTCGTTCGCTTCCTGGCTCATCATGGCGTTCAGCCCTTTCGTCAGAGGCAGTTTGTTCGCCTATTGAACGAATGGGCGAATTATGCCATGACTGTAGAGGACGGCAAGCACAATTTTGAACGCTTCCAATCGGAAGGGCCAATGCCAAAGCTGAAACGCGCCGAGGGCGAAGAGCGCGCCACTGATTTTGTCGAGAGTCTCGACCGTGGCATCCGCCTGCTCGGGGTGTTCGGCACGATCGGGGCCCCGGCGACGTTGAGCGATCTGGCGCGCGCCGCCGATCTGCCGCGCGCCACCGCCCGCCGCATCCTGTTCACGCTCGAGCACGGCGGCTTCGTCACGTCAGACGGCAAACTGTTCACGCTGACGCCGCGCGTGCTGACCCTCGCAGCCTCCTATCTTCAGTCGAGCCAGGTGGTGACGGTGCTGCAACCGGTGCTCGACCGGATCGCGCTGGCCGCGCAGGAAATAAGCTCGCTCGCGGTGCTCGACGGCGACGAGGTCGTTTTCATCGCGCGCGGCAGTCCGACGCGGGTGTTCTCCGCCGGCCTCGACATCGGCTACCGCCTGCCGGCGTTCTGCACCTCGGTCGGCCGCGTCATGCTCGGCCAGTTCGACGATGGCGATCTCACGGCGCGGCTCGCCGCCATGCAGCGCGAGCCGATGACGCCGCACACGGTGACCGATCCAAAACGATTGCTCGCTTGCGTGCGCGGCGATCGCGAACAGGGCTATTCGCTGGTCGATCGCGAGGCCGAGCCGCATTTCCGTTCGATCTCGGTGCCGGTGCGCCGTTACGACGACGTGATCGTCGGCGCCATCAACATGGGCGCGCATGTTGATCGGGTCTCGACGGCCGAGATGATCGAGCGTTTTCTGCCGCTGCTGCGCGAGGGCGCGGAGTCGGTCAAGTCGATGTTGTTGTGAGTCCGTAGGGTGGGTGGAGCGAAGCGATACCCGCCAGCTATTGACGCCGCACATCAACGAAGGTGATGGGTTTCGCTGCGCTCTACCCATCCTACAGCCGCATGGCTGAATTTTTCTGCCCCATGCCATGAACGCGATCCCCTCCCGCCTGCACGAAGCTGATGCAGATGCCGCGAGAGATCGAATGAACAATCCCAATTGGGCTGTCCGTATTGTCGCCGTCCCTCCCGGCGAGGCGCCGCTATGGGTGCGTCAGAAATGGGTCGGCCTCGATTTGCCGGTCATGCGCTATGCGGCGCACCGCAAAATGCTGGCCTTCGGCGTCCTGTCCATACCGCAGTCGTGGCCAGCGCAATGGGCAGCCATTCTCCGTGGACGCGCAGAGCGAGTCGCCGGCTATGCGGTGGCGGCAGCACCCGCTATCGGCATTCTCGCCAAAGCGAGTCCGGAGGCCGCCGCATGGTGGCGCGAGAACACGCCGCATTTGATCGCGCCGAAGCGCTACCTGGTGTTTCACGAAGAAGTCTGCCGGATTGCCGACATCTGACGGGATACTAAATCCGCTTGAGCGCGGCGGCGATCATTTCGAACTTGGCGACGATCTGCGGTGTCACCAGATAGCGAAGCGTGCCCGCAACCGACAGGCTGACGACGATCGCGACGATCGTGTACTGCGCCGTCAACACCGCCAGTATCGCGCGAAGCGGGCGCGGCCGGCTCCTCGGCATCTTCGCGGCGATGCGGATGGAAGCGTCGTCTTCAAGGGTACTCATGCGATTTCATCCTGCATGGCGGCTGAGCGGATCGCATCAGTGTTCGGATCGCAGCTGATCGAGCCGCGACTGCAGTTGCCGGTTCGCCCGTTCGCTGGCGCGCAGCTTGCGCGCCCAGTTCAGCTCAACGACGCCTCCCGCCTCGCTTGCGCCTGAAAACACCAGGCCCGCGGCGAACCGATCGCGCCAGACCAGGCGCGCCAGGCAGGCGATTCCCTTGCGTTCGATTTCGAAATCCACCTCGTCGGGCACGAGGGCGGCATTCTCAAATTCGATCCTGGCCCCGAACTGGCTGAAGTTGCGCACGACGCAGGCGAGCGTCGAAGAGCGGGCGTTGAACGCGACCCTTCCGCCGTAATAGACGCGGCTTCTCGGCAGTTTGCGGCGCTCGGACATGATCTGTATTCCCTGCGTTTAACGCTTTGGTAACACTATTAGAGAGTGTGTTTCCGCAAGGAACCGTTGCGGTGGTTAACACGCGGCCGTGGTTAATGGTGGCGTTCTTTTCGCAAGCGGTGCACGAAGACGCTGCGCCCGCTCAGCCCCGCGCGAACATCCGCGCTTCATCGTGCAGCACTGGCGCCACCGCATCGACCAGCCGCGACGCGGCGTCGTTGACGTTCAGGCCCGCGGTATCCACCACGGCCGACGCGCGGGCGTAGAGCGGTTCGCGGCTGACCAGGATGGTGCGCAGTTCGGCCATCGCGGAGCGATCGTCCGCCATCGGCCGCAGGTCGCCCTGGCCGCGCACCCGCGCCATGTGTTCTTCGGGCTTCGCCTTCAGCCAGATCGTGTAGAACGACGACAAGATCAGGTCGAACGTCAGTGGTTCGGAGACGATGCCGCCGCCGGTTGCCAGCACCATCAGTTCCTTGCGCGCCAGCAATTGCCCGAGCGCGGCCTGCTCCATGCGCCGAAAGCCTTCCTGGCCGTAGAGCGCGATGATCTCGGCGACGGACAATCCGTTCTGCGCCTCGATCTCCTTGTTGAGTTCGACAAAGCTCCAGCCGATCTTCTTCGCCAGCATCTTGCCGAGCGTCGATTTGCCGGCGCCACGCAGGCCGATCAGGGCGATGCCCGAGAACGACATCTTGCGATGCGCCGCAGTACTTCCGCCCGCGAGCACATCCTTGGCCTGCGCGATCTGCGCTGATGTCGCCTTGCGCACGAGGTCGCGGATGACAGCCCAGTCGGGCACAGGTTCAGTGGAGGGAATGAGATCTTCCAGATGCGCGCCCATCGCGTTCGACACCCGGCGCAGCAGCACGATCGAGACGTTGCCCTTGCCGCTTTCGAGCTGGGCGATATAGCGTTCGGAAATGCCGGAGACCTTCGCGAGCACCTTTCGCGACATGCCGCGCAACGCCCGCATGGTGCGCACGCGCTGGCCGAGCTGCTCAAGAAAGCCGGTTTCGGGATCGCTGGTTTCGGACATTTCCCTGAGTTAGCCCTGACTGCGAATCGGCGCGGTTCGGAAACATAATGCCGATGAGGATTGACAGCAAGCGCGCCCGGTGGTCTTTATATGAATTATAATTCTTAAAATCTGGGAGAAGCGTCGTGAGCGGCACGTCCGGTTCCTACAATGCGGTGACCTGGCTGCTTGATCGCAATGTCGACGAGGGCCGCGGCGCCAAGCTCGCCTTCACCGATACGGTCTCCGAACTCACCTATGGCGATCTGCAGCGGCAAAGCCGCCGCGTCGCCAACATGCTGCGCCGGCTCGGCGTCCGCCGCGAAGAGCGCGTCGCGATGATCATGCTCGACACGGTCGATTTTCCCTGCGTGTTCCTGGGCGCGATCCGCGCCGGCATCGTGCCGGTGCCGCTCAACACGTTGCTGACGGCGGATCAATATGCCTATGTGCTGGCGGATTGCCGCGCGCGGGTGCTGTTCGTGTCCGAAGCGCTGCTGCCGGTCGTGAAAGACATCGTCGGGCGGATGCCGGACCTCGAACATGTGATCGTGTCCGGCAAGGACGCGCACGGCCACAAGAAGCTTGCCGACGAACTCGCGCGCGAAAGCGACACCTTTGCGACCGCGGCGACGCATCCCGATGAGCCCGCGTTCTGGCTCTATTCGTCGGGCTCCACCGGCATGCCCAAGGGCGTGCGCCATCTGCATTCCAATCTCGCCGCGACCGCGGAAACCTACGCCAAACAAGTGCTCGGCATTCGCGAGGACGACGTCGGCCTCTCGGCAGCAAAGCTGTTTTTTGCCTACGGCCTCGGCAACGCGCTGACCTTTCCGATGTCGGTCGGCGCGTCAACGGTGCTGAATTCCGATCGTCCGACGCCGGCGGCGATGTTCGCGCTGATGAACAAATACAACCCCAGCATCTTCTTCGGCGTGCCGACGCTGTTCGCGGCGATGCTCAACGACGAGACGCTGAAAGACACGGGAGCCGGCCAGCGGCTTCGTGTCTGCACCTCGGCGGGCGAAGCGCTGCCGGAATCGGTCGGCAATGCCTGGAAGGCGCGGTTCGGCGTCGACATTCTCGACGGCGTTGGCTCCACCGAGCTGTTGCACATCTTTCTTTCCAACGCGCCCGGCGACATCAAATACGGCTCGTCCGGCCGCCCCGTGCCGGGCTACCGGGTGCGGCTGGTCAATGAAGCCGGCGCCGACGTGCCGGACGGCGAGGTCGGCGAATTGCTGGTCGACGCGCCCTCGGCCGGCGAGGGCTACTGGAATCAGCGCAGCAAGAGCCGGCAGACGTTTGAAGGCCACTGGACTCGCACCGGCGACAAGTACATCCGTGACGCCGACGGCCGCTACACGTTCTGCGGCCGCAGCGACGACATGTTCAAGGTATCCGGCATCTGGGTGTCGCCGTTCGAAGTCGAGAGCGCGCTGATCACCCATCCCGCGGTACTGGAAGCCGCCGTTGTGCCCGAGGCCGATCCGGAAGGCCTGCTGAAGCCAAAAGCCTTCGTGGTGCTGCGCGCCGAAACCAAGACCGACGGCCTGCATGACGCGCTGAAGGAGCACGTCAAGCAGAAGATCGGGCCGTGGAAATATCCGCGCTGGATCGATGTGGTGGAAAGTTTGCCGAAGACAGCAACGGGAAAGATTCAACGGTTCAAATTGCGGGATGGCGCACCATAACCTCAACGCCGTCCCGGCCTAGTGCGCAATTGCGCACGGGCGCCGGGACCCATACGCCGCGGCAGCAATTGTTGAGCACAATGGTTGACGGCTTCTTTCAACAACAGATGACCGGGATATGGGTCCCCGCGTTCGCCGGGACGACGTGAGTGGGACGTCCGGATCACTTTCAGAAAGCGACATCATGACACTCTCCCCCACAGGCTTCCTCACCATCGGCGCGTCCGATCTCGAATACCGCATGATCGGTCCGTCACCTCAGGACGCGCCGACCATCGTGATGCTGCATGAAGGCCTCGGCTCGGCCGGCCTGTGGGGTGATTTTCCGGACAAGCTTCAGGCCGCCACCGGAGCCGGTGTCTTTGCTTACTCGCGCGCGGGCTATGGCGCGTCGACGCCGGTGAAATTGCCGCGCCCGGTCGACTACATGCACAGCGAAGCGCTCGACGTGCTGCCAAAGCTGCTCGATGCGATCGGCTTTCGCCGCGGGCTGCTCGTCGGCCATTCCGACGGCGCCTCGATCGCGGCGATCTATACGGGTGCGCATCAGGATCACCGCGTCGAAGGCGTCGTGATGATCGCGCCGCATTTCATCGTCGAGGACATCTCGGTGAGCTCGATCGCCAAGATCAAGACCGCCTATGAGACCTCGGACCTGAAGGCAAAGCTGGCGCGCTGGCACAAGGATGTCGACAACGCCTTCCATGGCTGGAACGGCGCCTGGCTCGATCCGGCCTTCCGCAACTGGGATATTTCCGAATACCTCGCCTATATCCGCGTGCCCGTGGCGATCCTGCAGGGTCTGGACGACGAGTATGGGACAATGCGCCAGATCGAGATCGCCCAGGAAGAGTGCTACTGTCCTGTCGATGTGACGGTGATTCCGGGGGCGGGACACCAGCCGCATCGGGAGGCGCCGGGGGCGACGCTGGATGCGGTCCAGGAATTCGCAAACGCGGTGTTGCGTGTCCACGGCTCGCAGGGACGGGCCGCGTAAGCTATTTTTCCGTGCACTGTTTGGGACTGTTGGTCGTCGGATCATGCCCCGATGACCACCCCGCCTCTGGCCACAGGCAATCTTCCGCTGCCGCGATGGGCCTATGTGCCGGGCGAGGCTGACGAAGCCCACGCCGACTACGAAACGCTGGCGCAGGTCACCGCATTGGTGCCGTCGCGGTTCGGCGGCCATGTGCCGGCGCGGCATCCGGCGCTACGCTATGCGCTGCGGCTCAACGACCACGGCTATTTCTGGGAGTCGCAGGAGATCCTTGAGGCGGTGTGGGCAGCCGCACCGCAAGGCGGCCGCGAGCGAATCCTGCTGCGCGCCTGCATCCAGATCGCGACCGCGAATTTGCGCCTGCGTATGCAGAAGCCGCACGCCGCCGCAAGGTTGCTTGGGGAAGCGCTCGCCGAACTCAAGGCGCTCGGCATGCGCAACGCCGGCGGCGACGGCTTCGCCGACGGTTTTCCGGTTTTGGCCCTGGCCGAACTCGTCAAGGTCAAACTAGGGCGGCCGCAGCTTGCCAAGTCCGATTGGGTGGCCTTTGGCTCTGTGAGCCGAACATGAAACAAAATGCATGTTCCGACGTTTTGGACTAGACCTGATCAAAAACATGCATTATTGTGCATGTCAGGTAAGGCTAACAAAAGCGTCAGGGTGGCCCAATGGCTGGCGAAGATCGCGTCCTCGCAGGCGGTGCAAAATACATCGATTTCCAGACTGATCCGTCGCGCTACCGGCATTGGAAGCTCGATGTAGATGGTGACGTCGCGACGCTGACCATGGATGTCGACGAGAACGCCGGCCTGTTCGAAGGCTATCAGTTAAAACTCAATTCCTACGATCTCGGCGTCGACATCGAACTCGCCGATGCCGTGCAGCGGCTGCGCTTTGAGCATCCGGAAGTAAAAGTCGTGCTGATGCGCTCGGGCAAGAACCGCGTGTTTTGCGCCGGCGCCAATATCCGCATGCTGGCGGGCGCCACCCACGCCCACAAGGTCAATTTCTGCAAATTCACCAACGAGACCCGCAACGGTCTGGAAGATTCGTCCGAGAATTCCGGCCAGCGTTTCATTACCGTCGTCAACGGCACCGCGGCCGGCGGCGGCTATGAGCTGGCGCTGGCGACCGATCACATCATGCTTGCCGACGACGGCTCAGCCGCGGTGTCGCTGCCGGAAGTGCCGCTGCTCGCGGTGTTGCCGGGCACCGGCGGTCTGACGCGCGTGGTCGACAAGCGCAAGGTGCGCCGCGATCACGCCGATTATTTCTGCACCATCGAGGAAGGCATCAAGGGCAAGCGCGCCGTGCAATGGCGCCTGGTCGACGAGATCGTGCCGAACAGCAAGCTGGAAGCCAAGGTCGCCGACCGCGCCAAGGAATTCGCCGCCGCCTCCAGGCGCAACGGCAATGGCAAGGGTCTCGCGCTGACGCCGCTCAAGCGCACCATCAATGAGGCCGGCATCCGCTATGGTTTTGTCAGCGTCGATATCGACCGCGCACAGCGCATCGCCACCATCTCGATCAAGGCGCCGGAAGAAGCCCCGCCCGCCGACATCGACGGCCTGATCGCGCAAGGCGCATCGTTCTGGCCGCTGCAGGTCGCGCGCGAGCTCGATGACGCGATCCTGCATCTGCGCATTAACGAGCTAGAGACCGCGATGCTGCTGTTCAAGTCGCATGGCGACCGCGCAGGCGTCGTCGCCTGCGACGTGTTCCTCGATGCCAACAAGGCGCATTGGCTGGTCAACGAGATCAGGCAATACTGGAAGCGGGTGCTGAAACGCATCGACGTCACCTCGCGCACGCTGGTGACGCTGGTCGAGCCCGGCTCCTGCTTCGTCGGCACGCTGGCCGAACTCGTGTTCGCCGCCGACCGCTCCTACATGCTGATCGGCCAGAAACAGGGCGACAACCGCGCCCCGCCGACCATCGAACTGACCGCGATGAATTTCGGGCCGTATCCCATGAGCCATGGCCTGACGCGGCTGCAGTCGCGCTTCCAGGCCGATCCGTCGGATCTCGAGCGCGCCGAGGCCACTATCGGTACCACGCTCGATGCGGAGGCGGCCGAAGAACTCGGCCTCGTCACCTTCGCGCTCGACGATATCGACTGGGACGACGAGGTGCGGGTGTTCCTGGAGGAACGCACCTCCTTCTCGCCCGACGGCCTTACCGGCATGGAAGCAAACTTGCGCTTCGTCGGACCCGAGACCATGGAATCGAAGATATTCTCGCGCCTCACCGCGTGGCAGAACTGGATATTCCAGCGCCCCAACGCCGTCGGCGAAAACGGCGCGCTGCGCCGCTACGGCACCGGCCAGAAGGCGCAATTCGATATGACGCGGGTTTGATTCGTGTCCCGGGCGCGATGCAGCGCGCTTGCGCTGCTTCGCAGAACCGGGACCCACACGGACCGTTACTGAAATGGTCCCGGCTCTGCGGCGCACCGCTTCGCGTCGCACCGCGTCCGGGACACGAGAGCGAGCAAGGAGCACGCGATGAACTTCATGAACGTCGATTACTCAACCAAGATTCCCAACAACGTGAATCTCAGTGAAGATCGCCAGGTGCTCAAGGCGCTCGAAGGCTGGCATCCCGGCTATATGGATTGGTGGAGCGACATGGGGCCGGAGGGCTTCCAGCAGTCGCTGGTGTACCTGCGCACCGCCTATTCGGTCGATCCGCGCGGCTGGGCCAAGTTCGATTACGTCAAGATGCCGGAATATCGCTGGGGCATTCTCCTTGCTCCCCAAGAGGAAAATCGCGTCATTCCGTTCGGCGAGAATTTTGGCAAGCCGGCCTGGCAGGAAGTCCCGGGCGAACACCGCGCCACGCTGCGCCGCCTGATCGTGATCCAGGGCGACACCGAGCCGGCCTCGGTCGAACAGCAGCGCCATCTCGGCAAGACCGCGCCCTCGCTGTACGACCTGCGCAATTTGTTCCAGGTCAATGTCGAGGAAGGTCGCCATCTCTGGGCGATGGTCTATCTCTTGCAAAAGTATTTCGGCCGCGACGGTCGCGAAGAGGCCGATGATTTGTTGCGCCGCCGCTCCGGTGACGCGGACTCGCCGCGCATGCTCGGCGCCTTCAACGAGGCGACGCCCGACTGGCTGTCGTTCTTCATGTTCACCTACTTCACGGACCGCGACGGCAAGATGCAGCTGCACTCGCTCGCGCAGTCCGGCTTCGATCCGCTGTCGCGCACCTGCCGCTTCATGCTGACCGAAGAGGCGCATCACATGTTCGTCGGCGAGACCGGCATCAGCCGCGTCGTGCAGCGCACCTGCGAGGCGATGAAGGCCGCCGGCATCACCGATCCCACCGATATCGCAAAAGTCCGCGCGCTCGGCGTGATCGATCTGCCGACCATCCAGAAGAAACTACATTTGCATTACTCGCTGTCGCTGGATCTGTTCGGCTCGGAAGTCTCGACCAACGCGGCGAATGCCTTCAACGCCGGCATCAAGGGCCGCTACAAGGAAACCCAGATCGACGACGACCATCAGCTGAAGAACGCGACCTATCCGGTGCTGAAGCTGATCGACGGCGTGATCAAGCGCGTTGACGAGCCGGCGCTGACCGCGCTCAACATGCGCCTGCGCGATGACTACACGCAGGATTGCGCTAAGGGCATGCTGCGCTGGAACAAGATCATCTCGCTCGCCGGCTACCAGTTCAAGCTGACGCTGCCCGACGTCGCATTCCATCGTCATATCGGCGAGTTCAAGGACATCAACGCGACCCCGGAGGGCGTGTTGATCGACGCCGCCACCTGGAACGCGCGCAAGAACGATTGGCTGCCGTCATCGGACGATGGCGACTTCATCGCCTCGCTGATGACGCCGGTTACGGAAGCCGGCACCTACGCCTCCTGGATTTCGCCGCCCAAGGTCGGCATCGACAACAAGCCCGGCGATTTCGAATACGTGAAAATCGAGACGTGAGGCGCTTGCTTAACCTCTCCCCGCTTGCGGGGAGAGGTCGCCGCGCTCTTGCGCGGCGGGTGAGGGGGTACAGGTCTCACTCCGCTCTGAACTCGTGGATAGAGCCCCTTACCCCAACCCTCTCCCCGCAAGAGCGGGGCGAGGGAGCGGACCACCGGTGACGCCGCTCCTACCCCGCGATCTCCAGCCCCGCATTCGCGTAGACCACGCCGCCGTCGACCGCGATGGTGTTGCCGACGACATAATCGCCGGCGCGCGAGGCGAGGTAGATGGCAATTCCCGCCATATCCTCGTCGGTTCCGATCCGCTTCGCCGGAATGCGCTTGGCGACGTCGTCGGCGTGGTCGCGTGCGGCCTTGTTCATGTCCGACTTGAAGGCGCCCGGCGCGATCGCGGTGACGTTGATATTGTCCTTGACCAGTTTGGTCGCCATGCGCCGTGTCAGATGGATCACCGCGGCCTTGCTCGCGGCGTAGGAATAGGTCTCCGTCGGGTTGACGAAGATGCCATCCACCGAAGCGATGTTGATGACCTTGGCGGGCCGTTCGTGCGAGGCCGCCGCGCGCAGCGGTTTCGCCAGCGCCTTGGTCAGGAAGAACAGCGACTTGACGTTGAGGTCCATGACCTTGTCCCAGCCGCTCTCCGGGAACTCGTCGAACTCCGCGCCCCATGCGGCGCCGGCATTGTTGACGAGGATGTCGAGCTTCGGCTCGAGCTTGATCATCTCGGCTGCCAGCCTGTCGCAACCTTCGACCGTCGAAATATCGATCGGCAGCGCGATGCACTCGCCGTCATAGGCCGCGGTGAGCTCTTTCGCGGTCGCCTCGCAGGGACCGGCCTTGCGCGCGGTGATGTAGACCTTCGCAGCTCCCTGCGCGAGAAACCCGGCCGCGATCATCTTGCCGATCCCGCGCGATCCACCCGTCACGAGCGCGACGCGGCCCTTTAGTGAAAACAGATCCTTGAACATGCGTTCCTCCTTTTGCTCTTGGCAGCGGTTTTGAGCGCGGGGGCAGGGCGAGTCAAGGAAACAACCGTCGTCCCGGCGAAGGCTCAGATGCGCAATTGCGCATCGCGGGACCCATACGCTGCGGCCCATCAGTAAGGCGATGGATAGTTGCCTTCGTAATCATGAGCGACGGTGGTTATGGGTCCCGGCCTTCGCCGGAACGACGAAATCAGCTAAGCCGCGTCGATGCGGCGGAAGCCGTTCCACATCGCGGTGGCGGCGCCGGAGGTCAGCACCGGGATGATGCGCTCGTCCTGGTAATTTCCGTTGAGCGAGACCCGCTGCAGCGCGGTCAAATGACCGGCGCTTTCCGGGAAGATCATGCCCGGCCGGGTCGTCACCGCGGTCTTGAAGCCAGCCGCCTTGGCGAGTGTGAACTCCCGCTGCCCGGCGGCGATCTTGTCGCCATAGGGATAGGCAAGATGCAGCACCGGGCGTTGCAGCGCCGCCTCGATCCGGGCGCGGCTGGTGGCGATTTCGAAACTGGCGGTCGCCTCGGTCTGCTTGGCCAGATTGCAATGCGTGATTGTATGCGCGCCGATGGTCACGAGCGGTTCGTCGGCAAACGCCTTCAACTCGTCCCAGGACATGCAGAGGTCGCGGGCGATCTTCGTCTCGTCCACATCATAGCGCGTGCATAGCGCGGAGATTTCGCGTTGCACGTCGAGCTCGCCCGGCAGGTTACGCAGCCACTCGTGCAGCCGGTCGAAGGCGAGCTGCTTGGCAACCGGCGTCGAGGCATCGAGGCGGGTAACCACGCCGCCGATCGGCACCTCGATCGAGGAAGCCTTGGCGAGCGCCAGCTCCATTGCAACCCACCACAACCGGCCGGTGCCTTCGGCGAAATCGCTGGTGACGTAGACTGTCATGGGTGCGTCGAATTCACGCATCACGGGCAACGCGAAATCGCGGTTGTCGCGATAACCGTCGTCAAAGGTGAAGCAGGCGAAGCGCCGAGCGAAATTGCCTTGGGAGAGCCGCGCATGCGCCTCGTCCATGGTAACCAGGTCGACGTTGAGGGACCGCAGATGCGCGAGCACCGCGCGCAGGAATTCCGGTTCGACCTCGAGATGATAATTGGGCTGGAATTCCACGTCGCGGCGCGGGCGCACATGGTGCAGCATGAAAATTGCGCCGATACCTGCGAAGATTGGTCGCAGCAGATAGTGCGCACCCGAGAAGTAAAGCGCCTCCAGTCCGGCGCGGATAACGGTGTTGCGGAGCGTTTTCATCAGGACTTGCCGCCTGTTTCATTACGTTTCGAACTTAGCGGCAGACCGTTGAATAAACGGTTAGCTGGGCAAATATCCGCACCCCGACGCTTCTGTGTTATTTCGGGTTTGACAGCCCCGCAAGGGTTTGTTTTCTCTCTGTTCCCGGCGCCGCCGATTTGAAGTCCCTACACGGGCTCCGCGAATTCGATTAGGGACTTCAAATCGATAAGCGGCACCGGAATTTGTTGTTTTGCTAGTGCCCCTCTTGTTGCCGAAGTTCGTATCAAGGGTGCCGCGACAGCGGACGAACTTCGGAAACGGGGGCACTAGCCCTTTAGGAACTCGAATGCACGGACTTTTCAGGTGGAGTGGCAAATGGTGGCCGGGTGTGATTCCGTTCGTCATCCTTTGGGCTCTCGCCGCCTGGACCAGCACCGCACCGCTGGAAGCAGACCTGGCGCAACGTTCTACCACGGCGCTCAAGGATACCGTCCTCGACAAAAGGCGAATAGCGGTTGCGGGCCGCGACGTGACGTTTGCGGCCGAAGCATTCTCGGAAGAGGGCCGGCTGAGCGCGGTTGCGTCGGTGGATGCGGTGCCGGGCGTGCGGCTGGTCAACGACGAAACCCGCCTCGTTCCCGAAGCCAAGCCGTTCGTGTGGTCGGCTGAACGCGACGTCGTCCGGGTGACGCTGGGCGGCAGTTCGCCGCTGCCCTCGAGCAAGAGCAAGCTCATGGAAGCCGCGCGCGCGATGCTCGGTGGCGTCGAAGTCTCCGACCGGATGAATTTGGCGCGCGGAGCGCCGCAGCGCTTCGACAATGCCGCGCTGCTGTTGCTCGACCAGATCGCTAAACTGAAGGACGGAAAGATCACGCTGTCGGACAACAAGGTCACGCTGTCAGGGATGGCGCGTGAACTTGGCGGCCGCGAAGCCATCGCCGCCGCGCTGAAAAATCTCCCGGAGGGCTATTCGGTCGCGGCCAACGACGTCAAGGCGCCGCCCTACATCTTCCAGGCCTACAAGGATCCGGTCGCGGTGACGCTGACGCTGACCGGCTATGTGCCGGACAACAACGCCCATGCTGCACTGGTGGCGGCGGCGGGCCGCAAATTCTTCAGCGAGAAAGTCGTCGACAACCTGAAGGCGAGTATCGGCGCGCCATCAGGATTTGCCGCCGCCGTCGTGCCGGCGCTCGGCGCGCTGTCGCGGCTGTCGACCGGGACGCTCGTGGTCAGCGACCGCGAGGTGAAACTGTCGGGCGATGCGCTTTACGAGGCGGCCGCGACCCAGATCCGAGCCGGCCTTGGCAAGGAGTTTCCGCAGGGCTGGCAATTCAAGCCTGAAATCTCGGTCAAACCGACCGCGGCGCCGGTCGACCCCACGGTCTGCCAGCAGCTGTTTACCGACCTGCTCGGCAAGGCCAGGATCCGGTTCGAATCGGGGAAGGCCGACATCGTGGCGGATTCCGCCGGGCTGCTCGACCGGCTGATCGAGACCGCATTGCGCTGCCCGAACGCCAATATCGAGGTCGTCGGACATACCGATTCCGACGGTGAGGAACCCGCCAATCAGGCGCTCTCGGAGAAGCGCGCCCAGGCGGTCACCGATTACCTGGTCAAGGCCGGACTGCCCGCGAACCGTTTCACGTCGGTCGGCTATGGCAGCACACAGCCGATCGCCGGCAATGATACCGACCAGGGCAAGGCGCAGAACCGCCGCATCGATTTCGTGGTGAGGTAAGGATGGCCTATCTGACGACGTTCTTCTGGGGCTGGCTGTTGGGCTCGCTGCTGCTTGGGCTGGCGATGGGCTGGATTTCCATCGTTCAGCACGGCGAGGGCGTATCGAAAAACTGGAAGCGGTGGCTGGCGGCGTTGGCGGTCGTGCTGGTCGCGGCCGCGCTTTCGCGCGTGGTTCCCGGTCGGTTTGGCTATTGGCTCGACCTCGGACTGATCATGTTTGCGCTCTATCTTTGCGGCTGCGCGGTGGGGTCGTGGCTGCGGGACTGGGTGGTCTCCCGCAGTGCGCCCGCGGCTTGAAACGCCCCGGCATGACCCCTTCCAGCCCAAGGGATTGGTCAAGGGATTGCCCAAGGGACCCGGCCGGAGCCCGATTTGGGCGCGCAGAATGCAGCAAAACTGTGCATCCACTGTCATCAATTCCGCCTAATAGATTGAAGAACCGCGTTTTATTGTCGTTAGACGAATTCCACTCCGGCCCAAAACGCGCTACTGGAGTGCCTAGGGAGCAGCGGAGTGTCGGCGGAATTCGCACCGTTGCCGTCGTCGCGGGATCGCAATTCGAGGTCTAGATGCTGGAAGCAATACGCAGGGCGATTTCGTTTCTGCGCCAGAAGCAGGTCCTGCATAAGCTCGGGGTTGTGATCAGTATCGCGGTCATCGGAACCGCGTGCTACGTGCTCTATCACATGCTGCGGGGCATCGACTCCAACGAGGTGATCGAGGCCATCAAGAGCACGGAACCACGCCAGATCGTGCTGGCGGCGCTGTTCGTGGGCGCGGGTTACTTCACGCTGACCTTCTACGATCTGTTTGCGGTGCGGGCGATCGGCCACACCCACATCCCCTACCGCGTCACCGCCCTGGCCGCCTTCACCTCCTATTCGATCGGCCACAATGTCGGCGCCAGCGTCTTCACCGGCGGCGCGGTGCGCTACCGGATTTATTCGGCCTGGGGTCTGAACGCGATCGACGTCGCCAAGATCTGCTTCTTGGCCGGGCTCACCTTCTGGCTCGGCAACGCCGCCGTGCTCGGGCTGGGCATCGCCTATCATCCGGAAGCCGCAGCTTCGATCGATCAGTTGCCGGCCTGGCTCAACCGTGCCCTGGCGTTTGCGATTATCGCCGGCCTCGTCGGCTATGTGGTCTGGGTCTGGAGCCAGCCCCGCGGGGTCGGCCGTGGACCCTGGAGCGTGACGCTGCCGGGCGGGCCGCTGACGCTGCTGCAGATCGGCATCGGCATCGTCGACCTCGGGTTCTGCGCGCTGGCGATGTATATGCTGGTGCCGGGCGAGTCCAATGTCGACTTTATCTTCGTCGCGGTCATCTTCGTCTCGGCGACGCTGCTGGGTTTCGCCAGCCATTCCCCTGGCGGGCTCGGCGTCTTCGATGCCGCCATGCTGGTCGGCCTCTCGCAGATGGACCGGGAGGATTTGCTGGCCGGGATGCTGCTGTTCCGGGTCCTCTATTATATTGCGCCTTTTGTCATATCTGTAATCTTGCTGACGCTTCGGGAGGTTATCCTGGGTGCGCGGTCGAAGCGCCTGCGCCAGTTGGCGCCTGGCCCCGACGCCGAGCCGAGACGTGAGGCCGTCTATGTGCGCGAGCGTGGAGACACCGGCGCCTGAAAGCGCGTAAAAGATGCAAAAGACAGAGGGAACAAAGCCAACAATGGCGATAGACGATTCCTCCTCTTCCTCCTCCTATTTTGCCCCATGGTCCGACCGGTTACGGCATTCGGCCATTATCCTGCTGGTCGCGGGCCTCGCTTTGTCGGTATTCGTTGCGACCGGCGAACTCGGGGTGGCGCGCGCCGTTGCGGCCTTCATCTGCATTGCCGCCGCAGCCCTGGTGCCATGGCGGCTGCATGATACGGCCACCTCGCGCGAAGACGTTCGCGGCGTCAATCCGGTCGAAGCCGCCGCCGTCAGCGCCGTCGTGGCCGGCATGCCGGATCCGGCCGTGCTGCTCGACCGCGCCGGCCGCGTGATCCATCTCAATGCTGCGGCAGCCCAGCTTGCCCCCGCTTTGCGCAAGAACGAGCTTGCCCAGTTCGCGCTTCGCTCGCCCGAAATCATCACCGCCCTGCGCGAGGCGATCGCGACCAGCGAGCCGCGCCGCGCGACCTATCTCGACCATGTGCCGGTCGACCGCTGGATGGAGCTGATCATCACGCCGGTGCCGGTGCCGACGCTGTTCGGCGGCGCCGACAAGTGCATGCTGATGACGTTCCACGATCAGACGCCGCTGCGCCGGGTCGAGGAGATGCGCGCCGATTTCGTCGCCAATGCCAGCCACGAACTGCGTACGCCGCTCGCCGCCCTGTCCGGCTTCATCGATACGCTGCAAGGGCCGGCCAAGGATGACGTCAAGGCGCGCGAGCGCTTTCTCGGGATCATGCACGCGCAGGCGACGCGCATGGCGCGGCTGATCGACGATCTCTTGTCGCTGTCGCGGGTCGAATTGTCGGCGCATGTTCGGCCCGATACCTCGGTCGACATCGTGCCCATCATCCGCCAGGTCGCCGACGGGCTGGAGCCGCTGGCGCATGAACGCCAGGTCGCCATCGAGATCGATCTGCCTGAGCTGCCGGTGACGATCGCGGGCGATCGCGAGGAGCTGCTGCGGCTGTTCGAAAATTTGATCGAGAACGCGCTCAAATATGGCGCGTCCGGCGGCAAGGTCATCGTCTCGCTGGTGCATGCGAATTCCGCCGATGGCGCGCCGGAAGTCCGCGTCCTGGTGCGCGATTTCGGGCCCGGAATTGCCCCGGAGCATCTGCCGCGGCTGACCGAGCGGTTCTACCGGGTCGATGTCGGCGACAGCCGGGCGCAGGGTGGAACCGGGCTCGGTTTATCCTTGGTGAAACATATTGTTAACCGCCATCGCGGCCGGCTTTTGATCGAAAGCGTGCCCAAAAACGGGGCCACTTTTACCGCCTGCTTTCCCCAGGCGAAACCCCCGGCAGGGACTTAAACTCTAGCGATTCCAATCGCTTGAGTCTGTCATCCAACTGTCATCGAACCTTCGTAAAAGCTCTATTGACCGCACCTAAACGGATGCGGCGTGAGCGCGATCGGGCGTTAACAGGCGCTTCGCTCACCAGATGGAGACCAGCCATGAATTTCATCAAGACAATCGTCGCGGCAGGCCTCGTCGCCGCCTCGACCTCGGCATTCGCCGCCGATATCACCGGCGCAGGCGCCACCTTCCCGTTCCCGGTCTATTCCAAGTGGGCCGATGCCTACAAAAAGGAGACCGGCAACGGTCTGAACTACCAGTCGATCGGCTCCGGCGCCGGCATCAAGCAGATCCTGGCCAAGACCGTGACCTTCGGCGCCACCGATGCGCCGCTGAAGGCTGAGGCCCTCGAAAAGGATGGCCTCGTGCAGTGGCCGATGGTGATGGGCGCGATCGTCCCCGTCGTGAACCTCGAAGGCATCAAGTCGGGCGAACTCGTGCTCTCGGGCGAAGTGCTCGGCGACATCTATCTCGGCAAGATCAAGAAGTGGGACGATCCCGCGATTGCCAAGCTCAATCCGAAGCTGAAGCTGCCGACCGACGCCATCACCGTGGTCCGCCGCTCCGACGGTTCGGGCACCACCTTCAACTTCACCGACTATCTGTCGAAGTCGAACGCCGAGTGGAAGGCCAAGGTCGGTCTCGGCACCGCGGTCGAATGGCCGACGGGCGTTGGCGCCAAGGGCAATGAAGGCGTTGCCGGCAACATCGGCCAGACCAAGAACGCGATCGGCTACGTCGAGTACGCCTACGCCAAGCAGAACAAGCTGACCTATGCCGCGATGGTCAACAAGGCAGGCAAGACCGTGCAGCCGACGGTAGCCTCGTTCCAGGCTGCTGCGGCCAACGCCGACTGGGCGAAGGCGCCCGGCTACTACGTGATCCTCACCGACCAGCCCGGCGAAACCTCGTGGCCGATCACCGCCGCGACCTTCATCCTGATGCACAAGTCCGCGACCGATAAGGCCGCGTCCCAGGAAGCCATCAAGTTCTTCAAATGGTCGTTCGAGAAGGGCGGCAAGATGGCTGAGGAGCTCGACTACATCCCGATGCCGGACTCCGTGGTCAAGCTGATCGAAAAGACCTGGACCGCCGAGATCAAGAGCTGAACTTAAGAACAAGAGCCGGGCGGCGTTCCGGCCCGGCGACAATGGGAGCGTGCTCCCACTTTGCCCAACCCGGGTCTTTCCGGGTTGGGTCTTTCCCTCCGGCGAGGAGGGCGAATACGGGCGGGTCTGGTTTGCCGAGTGACTTGGTCGACAGGGTCTTGGTCGACAAGGTCTTGGCCGACAGGGGTCTTGGTTCAAGAGTCCGGTGCAAAACCGGCGCCGGGTCCGGGGCAGTTGGGCTATACAGTACAGGGGATTGGCGTGGCAGACATGGCCGTTCAGAGCGACGTGATGGAAGCTGCAGGACCTTACGATCGCGCCAGGGCCCTCAGCGCCTTCAAGCTTGGTGACGTTACCTTCTATTGGCTCACGCGCGCCTGTGCGATCTCGGTGCTGCTCATTCTCGGCGGCATCATCTTATCGCTGATCGTGGGCGCCTGGCCTGCGATCAGGGAATACGGCTTCTCGTTCCTGTTCACCTCGCGCTGGGCGCCATCAGCCGATCCGCCGGTGCTGGGCGCGCTCGGGCCGATCTACGGCACGCTGATCACCTCCGTGATCGCGATGATGATCGCCATTCCGGTCGGTATCGGCATTGCGGTGTTCCTGACCGAGATCTGTCCGATCTGGCTGCGCCGTCCGATCGGGCTCGCGGTCGAACTGCTCGCCGGCATTCCCTCGATCATCTACGGCATGTGGGGCTTCTTCGTGCTAGGCCCGTTTTTGGCCAACTCGTTCCAGCCGTTCATGATCAGCATCTTCGACGGCGTCCCGGTTCTCGGCACCATCTTCGCAGGTCCCCCGTCCTATCTCAGCCTGTTCAACGCCGCGCTGATCCTTGCGATCATGGTGCTGCCCTTCATCACCTCGATCTCGGTCGACGTCTTCAAGACGGTGCCGCCGGTGCTGAAGGAAGCCGCCTACGGCGTCGGCTGCACCACCTGGGAAGTCGTCCGCAACGTGGTGATCCCCTACACAAGGGTCGGCGTGATCGGCGGCGTGATGCTGGCGCTCGGCCGCGCGCTCGGCGAAACCATGGCGGTCACCTTCATCATCGGCAACTCGTTCAAGATCTCATCCTCGATCTTCGCGCCGGGCACCACGATCTCGGCGGCGATCGCCAGCGAATTCGCCGAGAGCGACGGCCTGCACCAGTCCGGCCTGATCCTGCTCGGCCTGCTGCTGTTCGTGCTGACGTTCTTCGTCTTGTCGGCCGCCCGGCTGATGCTGATGCGGCTGGAAAAGAAGGCGGGGAACTGAGCCATGAACCCGATTTACGCCTCCCGCCGCCGTAACGACATCATCATCCGGGGCCTCTGCGTCGGCGCCGCCTTGTTCGGCGTGACATGGCTCGCGCTGATCCTGTTCACGCTGTTCTATAACGGCCTGGCCGGCCTCAACCTGGCCGTCTTCACCCAGGACACGCCGCCGCCCGGCTCGACCGATGGCGGTCTGCGCAACGCGATCATCGGTTCGATCATCATGACTGCGATCGGGGTTGGCATCGGCGCGCCGCTCGGCATGCTGGCCGGAACCTATCTGGCCGAATACGGCAAGCATGACCGGCTCACCTCGGTGATCCGCTTCATCAACGACATCCTGCTCAGCGCGCCCTCGATCATCATCGGCCTGTTCGTCTACGGCGCCATCGTGGTGCCGATGGGCGGCTTCTCGGCCTTTGCCGGCTGTCTGGCGCTGGCCGTGATCGTGATCCCCGTGGTGGTTCGCACCACCGAGGACATGCTCGGCCTGGTGCCCAATCCGCTGCGTGAAGCGGCGTCCGCGCTGGGCCTGCCGCGCTCGCTGGTGATCAAGCGGATCGCCTATCGCGCCGCGCGAAGTGGTCTCATCACCGGCGTGCTGCTCGCCACCGCCCGCGTCGCCGGCGAAACCGCGCCGCTGCTGTTCACCGCGCTGTCGAACCAGTTCTTCAGCCTCGACCTCACCAAGACGATGGCGAACCTGCCGGTCACCATCAACAACTTCGTGCAGAGCCCCTACGAATACTGGAAGCAGCTCGCCTGGAGCGGGGCGCTGCTCATCACCCTGACCGTACTCGCCCTGAATATTGGCGCGCGCATCCTTGGCGCCGAGAGGACCGCAAAATGACCGAAGTTTCTGTATCCATGAGTGCCGTCAACGCGGGCGTTCCCCACGTGGCGCTGCCCGACGCGCCGCCGAAAGTGACCGCGCGGGGCCTGAACTTCTACTATGGCGAGCACCACGCGCTGAAGAACATCAACCTCACGCTCGGCACCCACCGCGTCACCGCCTTCATCGGGCCGTCCGGCTGCGGCAAGTCCACGCTGCTGCGGATCTTCAACCGGATGTACGACCTCTATCCGGGCCAGAAGGCGACCGGGCAATTGATGCTCGACCAGACCAACATCCTCGACCCCAAGCTCGATCTCAATCTGCTGCGCGCCCGGGTCGGCATGGTGTTCCAGAAGCCGACGCCGTTTCCGATGACGATCTACGAAAACATCGCCTTCGGCATCCGCCTTTATGAGAAGATCTCGAAATCCGAGATGGACGGCCGCGTCGAAAAGGCGTTGCGTGGCGGTGCGCTGTGGAACGAGGTCAAGGACAAGCTGAATGCATCGGGCCTCAGCCTGTCCGGCGGCCAGCAGCAGCGGCTCTGCATCGCGCGCACGGTGGCGGTGCGCCCTGAAGTGATCCTGTTCGACGAGCCCTGCTCGGCGCTGGACCCGATTTCGACCGCCAAGGTCGAGGAATTGATCACAGAATTGGCGGAGGACTACACCATCGCCATCGTGACCCATAACATGCAGCAGGCGGCGCGCGTCTCGGACAAGACCGCCTTCATGTATCTCGGTGAATTGGTCGAATTCGACGACACCAACAAGATTTTCACCTCGCCGAGCGATCGACGCACCCAGGATTACATTACCGGCCGGTTCGGCTAAGCGCACATCGCGAGGAGAAGACAATGGCTTCAGAGCATACCGCGAAGGCGTTCGACAGCGATCTTCAGGAATTGACCCGCCTGGTCGCCGAAATGGGCGGCCTTGCTGAACGCATGATCACCGAATCCGTCGATGCCTTGATCCGGCGCGACGTTGCGCTCGGAAAACGCGTCGTCGCCTCCGACGCCGAGATCGACCGCCTGCAGCACCTGATCGAGGAACGCGCGGTGCTGACGATTGCCCGCCGCCAGCCGATGGCCATCGACCTGCGCGAGATCGTCGGCGCCATGCGGGTGGCCACCGATCTGGAACGGATCGGCGACCTCGCCAAGAACATGGGCAAGCGCGTCGCGGCGCTGGAGAACGATTTCCAGCCGCTGAAACTGATCCGCGGTCTCGAACACATGACCGATCTGGTGCAGTCGCAGGTCAAGTCCGTGCTCGACGCCTACGCGTCGCACGACCTGCCGGCGGCGATGGCGGTCTGGAAGGGCGACGAGGAAGTCGACGCCATCTGCACCTCGCTGTTCCGCGAACTCCTGACCTACATGATGGAAGATCCGCGCAACATCTCGTTCTGTATCCATCTGATGTTCTGCGCCAAGAACATCGAGCGGATCGGCGACCATGCCACCAACATCGCCGAGACCGTGTTCTACATGATCGAAGGCCAGCAGATCCTCGACAAGCGCCCGAAGGGCGACATGACGAATTTCGCCACGACTGTGCCGGGAAACTAGTTACTGAACTGACAGCGGAACGAGAGACGTTTTTCGCGTATCGACAGCGCGTCAAAACACAAGAGGCTTACATAGATGAACGCACGCATTCTGGTGGTTGAAGACGAGGAAGCGCTCACCACGCTTCTGCGCTACAACCTCGATGCCGAAGGCTATGAGGTCGAAACCGTCGCCCGCGGTGACGACGCCGATACACGGTTGAAGGAGCGGGTGCCCGACCTGATCGTGCTGGACTGGATGCTGCCGGGCCTGTCCGGCATCGAACTGTGCCGCCGCTTAAGGGCGCGGCCGGAGACCAAGGCGCTGCCGATCATCATGCTGACCGCGCGCGGCGAGGAAAGCGAACGGGTGCGGGGGCTGGCGACCGGCGCCGACGACTACATCGTAAAACCCTTTTCGGTGCCGGAGCTGCTGGCGCGGGTGAAGGGCCTGTTGCGGCGGGCGAGCCCGGAGCGGCTGGCCACCGTGCTGACCTATGGCGATATCGAACTCGACCGCGAGAAGCGCCGCGTCGCGCGCTCGGGCCGTCCGATCGATCTCGGCCCCACCGAATATCGCCTGCTGGAGTTTTTCCTGGAACATCCCGGCCGCGTGTTCAGCCGCGAGCAACTGCTCGACAGCGTCTGGGGCCGCGACATCTACATCGACGAGCGTACCGTCGACGTCCATATCGGCCGCCTGCGCAAACTGCTCAACCCCGGCCGCGAACAGGACCCGATCCGCACCGTGCGCGGCGCCGGCTACGCGCTGGATGATCGGTTCGCGAAGGTGGAGTAGCCAATACTCCATCGTCGTCCCGGCGAAGGCCGGGACCCATAACCACAAGTATCGATTTTTGAAGCGAGCTGGAGCTCCAGCCAAGCCTAACCACGATCGCCTGTGGTTATGGGTCCCTGCGTTCGCAGGGACGACAGCGGATATTTTCCGCGTAGCTGATGCGCAGCTCTTACCTGGTCGGCTTCGGCGCCGGGCGGCGGCGATCGGAGGCCGGCTGATAGGCGATGCGCGAGTGATGCGCGCAATAGGGCAGGCTGCTGAGCGCCTTGCCGCCGCAGAAAAAGAATTCCGAGCTGGAGGGGTCGCCGATCGGCCAGTGGCAGGTGGCCTCGTTCAATTCGAGCAGCGTCAGCCGCTGGCTCATCGGCACCACATTGTCGTAGGCGACCGGATCCGGCTCCATCTCCACCTCGAAGGCGTGGGCCAGCGCGGTGTTACCGCGCGACACCGGGCGCGCCACCCGCATCATCTGCTGGGCGGGGCGCGCCTTGCGCTGACGCGGCGCGGCCGAGGAGGGGCTCTTGGCACGGCCGGAGAGACCCAGCCGGTGCACTTTGCCGATCACTGCATTTCGCGTCACATTTCCGAGTTCCGCGGCGATCTGGCTGGCGGAAAGTCCGCCCTCCCAGAGCTTTTTAAGCTGCTCGACGCGCTCGTCGGACCAGGTCAATACCGTCATCGCATTCTTCCCTTCGCACAGAGCCGGCCAAACCGGGGGCAGCGCTGGCGATGCCAATTCTCAAAAATCCCAGCGGGCAGAATCCCTTAGCCCTCGCCGGGCGCAAAAAAGCCGCCCGAACGTTTACGCCTTACAAAATGGACTCTAGGGGTCAGTACTTCCGCACGAGATGTCGTACCCGACAGCCCAGACGCTACAATATGGCGGGACTCTGGCGCAAGAGTCCGCGTCCGTGCGTCCACATGTTCCGGTATTTATGCATTGTAATTGGAGTTTTCCACGGCACCGGAATGCTACGGATTGCTTTATCTTGCACCGCAGGGAAGCGGTTCGAGCATGATCCGGAAAAGTGGACGCCGGTTTTCCCTCGGGACAAGCGCAAGGCGCTTGCCCGGAGATCATGCTCAAAACAAGCGGATTTCGGCGTGTTGACACGGTCCAAAGCCAGCATAGAATGCCTGTCACGTGCCGCCCCGAAAAGGCGGCACGTTTTGTTTTCGCAAGACCGGCTGTGCCGCGTTCGCGCCAATGCACGCTATGTGGCCGGTCTCTAACCGTCAGTGATAGCCATGACCAACAGCGCCCCGTCGCATCTGCTTCCCGTATTCGCGAGAGTCGATCTCGGTTTCGAACGCGGCGAAGGCGCGTGGCTGATCTCGACGTCAGGCGAGCGCTATCTCGACTTCACCTCGGGTGTGGCAGTGAATGCGCTCGGCCACTGCCATCCGCATCTGGTCGCAGCCTTGCAGGAGCAGGCCACCAAGCTCTGGCACATGTCGAACCTGTTCAGGAGTCCGGACGGCGACAAGCTTGCAGCAAGGCTGTGCGAGCAGAGCTTTGCCGATCTGGTGTTCTTCTGTAATTCCGGCGCGGAAGCGATGGAATGCGCGATCAAGGTCGCGCGCCGCTATCACGCCGCCAAGGGACATCCCGAGCGCTACCGCATCGTCACCTTCGAGGGCGCGTTCCACGGCCGCACGCTGGGCACGCTGGCGGCGACCGGCTCGGCCAAATATCTGGAAGGTTTCGGTCCGCCGCTGGACGGCTTCGACCAGGTCGCGCATGGCGATCTCGAAGCGGTGAAGAAGGTGATCGGGCCGCAGACCGCCGCCATCCTGATCGAGCCGGTGCAGGGCGAGGGCGGTGTCCGCAGCGCGCCGCATGCGTTCTACAAGGCGCTCCGCCAATTGTGCGACGACAAGGGCCTGCTGCTGATTTTCGACGAGGTGCAGACCGGCATGGGCCGCACCGGCGATCTGTTTGCCTATAAGCGCCTCGGCGTCACCCCCGACATCATGTCGCTGGCAAAAGCGCTCGGCGGCGGCTTTCCGATCGGCGCCTGTCTCGCCACGGCAGAGGCGGCGTCCGGCATGACGCCGGGCTCGCACGGCTCGACCTTCGGCGGCAACCCGCTGGCGATCGCCTCCGCCAACGCGGTGCTCGACGTGATGCTCAAACCCGGCTTCTTCGACCACGTGCAGAAAGTGTCGCTGCTCTTGAAACAGAAGCTCGCTTCCGTGGTCGATCGCTATCCTTCCGTGCTGGCGGAAGTGCGCGGCGAAGGGCTGCTGATCGGCGTCAAGGCCGTGGTGCCCTCGGGCGATCTCGTCGCCGCGCTGCGGGACCAGAAGCTGCTGACGGTCGGCGCCGGCGACAATGTCGTGCGCTTCCTCGCGCCCCTGATCGTTTCCGAATCCGAGATCGAGCAATCCGTCCAAAGCCTCGAACGCGCCTGCATCGCGCTGTCAGGCGACAAGAAGAAGGCGGCGGGGTGATGAGCAAGTCCCTACGTCACTTTCTCGATATCAGCGAGCTGCCGCCGAAGGAATTGCGCAACATGCTGGACCTGAGCGTCGCCATGAAGGCGAAGCTGAAGGCGCATGAGACGCCCAGAAAGCCGCTCGAGGGCAAGACGCTGGCGATGATCTTCGAACGGCCGTCGACCCGCACCCGGGTCTCGTTCGACGTCGGCATGCGCCAGCTCGGCGGCGAGGCCATCATGCTGACCGGCGCGGAAATGCAACTCGGCCGCGGCGAGACCATCGCCGATACCGCGCGCGTGCTGTCGCGTTACGTCGATGCGATCATGATCCGCATCCTCAACCATGATGCGCTGCTGGAGCTTGCCGCCAACGCCACCGTGCCCGTCATCAACGGGCTCACCCGGCGCTCGCATCCCTGCCAGGTGATGGCTGACCTGATGACGTTCGAGGAGCATCGCGGTTCGATCGAGGGCCGCACCGTGGCCTGGACCGGCGATGACAACAACGTGCTGGCGTCATGGGCGCATGCGGCGGAGCGTTTGAAGTTCAAACTGAACGTGGCCACCCCGCCGCAGCTCGCGCCGAACAAGGCGATGAAGGACTGGATCAAGGCGACGCAGGCGCCGATCGTGCTCGGCAACGACCCGGAAGCCGCCGTCGCCGGCGCCGACTGCGTCGTGACCGACACCTGGGTGTCGATGGGCGACAAGGACGGCGAGCATCGCCACAACGTGCTCAAGCCCTACCAGGTCAACGCCCAGCTGATGTCGCTGGCCAAGCGTGATGCGCTGTTCATGCACTGCCTGCCGGCTCATCGCGGTGAGGAGGTCACCGACGAGGTGATCGACGGCCCGCAATCGGTGGTGTTCGACGAAGCCGAAAACCGCCTGCATGCGCAAAAGGGCATTCTGGCCTGGTGTTTTAACGAAGTGGCGTAGAGGCCCCAACGTAACTGTCGTCCCGGCCTAGTGCGCAGTTGCGCACGGGGGCCGGGACCCATACGCCGCGGCTCTAACGATTGAAGGCAGTGGTTGACGCCTTGCCTTACTCAGAACTCCCTGTGGCTATGGGTCCCGGCCTTCGCCGGGACGACGTAATACCCCCTTTCGATTCATCCTCTTCGACCCCAGATAAAGCGCCATGACTCAATCCCCCGACATCAAAATCACGCCCTCAGCGCCGATCCGCGCGCCATCGGCGGTTCCCATCGACGATGCAGCGCTGCCGTTCGAAGTCAACGCGCTCGACCTGCGCGGACGGCTGACCCGGCTCGGCCCCGCGCTCGACGACATCCTGACCAAGCACGATTACCCGGCTCCGGTCTGCAAGCTGCTCGGCGAAGCCATCGTGCTGGCAACGCTGCTGGGCTCGTCCCTGAAGTTCGACGGGCGCTTCATCCTGCAGACCCAGACCGACGGCCCGGTGTCGTTCCTGATCGTGGATTTCCAGCTGCCGGATCGGCTGCGCGCCTATGCGCGCTTCGATGCGACGCGGCTGAAGGACGGGCAGGACTCCGGCGCGCTGCTGGGCAACGGTCATCTGGCGATGACCATCGACCAGGGCGCGGACATGAGCCGCTATCAAGGCCTGGTGGCGCTGGAAGGCGGCAATCTCGAAGACGCCGCGCATGAATATTTCCTGCGCTCCGAGCAGATCCCGACGCGCGTGCGGCTTGCGGTCGGCGAGGAATGGCGCGGCAGCGGCGACGGTCCGAAACACCGCTGGCGCGCAGGCGGCATGCTGCTGCAATTCCTGCCGCAGGCGCCGGAGCGGGCGCGGCAGGCCGACCTCGATCCCGGCGATGCGCCGGAAGGCGCCGTGACCCATGCGGTGGCCGAAGACGACGCCTGGGTCGAAGGCCAGTCGCTGATCTCGACCGTCGAGGATGTCGAACTGCTCGATCCGGATCTGTCAGGCGAGCGCTTATTGTATCGCCTGTTCCACGAACGCGGCGTGCGCGTGTTCACGCCGTTAGCCCTGCGCGCGCAATGCTCCTGCTCGCGCGACGCGGTGTCATCGATGCTGAAAAGCTTCCAGCCGCAGGACCGTGCGGAAATGGTCAAGGACGGCAAGGTGGTGGTGACCTGCGAGTTCTGCTCGTCGGTCTATGAGTTCACGCCGGATGAAGCGGGTGTGGAATAGGGATGCGATTCTGCCTACCACCGTCATTGCGAGGAGCGTAGCGACGAAGCAATCCATTCCTCTGCTTGCGGCGCTACGGATTGCTTCGCTGCGCTCGCAATGGCGGATGCGCGGCAATCAGTGCGACAAAACAACCCGTCGGGCAAATCAGTTCTGATTTAAAGAAATCCTGTCAAGCCATGAAATAAAAAATATTTCTGTTTACCAGAACACAAATCAGGGGCATATATTCGCCCATCCCGTCCTACTCAGAAGGGCGTCGGCCGTCGTCACGGACGTTGGACGGGTTGCGGTGGACGCTGGTTT